>DATNDM010000225.1:0-4587 GCA_035553235.1 Pyrinomonadaceae bacterium
TCATTATGGATTTCTCTGTGCAACCTCTGTGTTCTCTGTGTCTCTGTGGTGTGTTTTGCTGGGAATTTATTCACCACAAAGACACAGAGAACACAGAGGTTGCACAGAGAAGAGGGCGTTCGTGACTTTTTGTGCAAAGCCGCTATTCGCACCAAAAAATTCTTACTTTTCACTGCGAAAGATAAAAATGTGTCTCATCCTGAGCCACGAATCACCCTGTCTTTTTCATTTTGAATCTATTCGGTTGAGACTTGGTCTTCTTTGTTGAGTGCGGCGTGGAGGGTGTGCCATGGCAGGGTGGCGCATTTGACGCGGACGGGAAACTCGCGCACCCCGGCGAAGATCTTCAGATTGCCGAGACTATTCGCTTCCGTCTCTTCGTTCAACTCGCCCGTCACCATCGAGTGAAACTCCTGAAACAGGTGCTCAACCTCCGCTTTGCTCTTCCCTTTCACGGCCTGCGTCATCATGCTCGCGGCGGCTTTCGAGATCGCGCAGCCGGATCCTTCGAACGCGACGCCTTTCACCGTCTCTTCTTCGAGATTCAGGTAGACAGTGAGTTGATCACCGCAGAGTGGATTGAAGCCTTCTGCGCTGTGATTAGCCGCGTCGAGCTTGCCGAAGTTTCGCGGCTTCTTGTTATGGTCGAGGATTACCTGCTGGTACAGTTCGCTTAGTTCAGACATTAAAGATCTCAATCACACGTTCGATCGTGCGCGCCAGCACGTCGATCTCTTGCTTCGTGTTGTAAAAAGCAAACGACGCGCGCGCCGTTGCCGGCACGTTGAACCTCTGCATCACCGGTTGCGCGCAGTGATGACCGGCGCGAACGGCGATGCCTTCCTGGTCCAGGATTGTGCCGATGTCGTGCGGGTGAATGTCGTCGATCACGAACGACAACACACTCGCTTTCTTCTTCGCGGTACCGATGATGCGAACGCCTTCGATCGCGGACACTTTTTCGGTCGCGTAGCGCAGTAACTCCGCTTCATACGCAGCCGCAGCCTCGCGGCCGATGCTGTTCAGATAATCGATCGCGGCGCCGAGTCCGATCTGCGATGCGATCGCGGGCGTGCCGGCTTCGAAACGGTTTGGCGGATCCGCGTACGTAGTCTTTTCAAACGTGACGGTCTTGATCATGTCGCCGCCACCTTGAAACGGGTTCATCTTTTCGAGCAACTCGAGCTTGCCGTAAACGACGCCGCTCCCGGTCGGCGCAAACATTTTGTGACCGGAGAACACGTAAAAGTCCGCGTCGAGATCCTGCATGTCGATCGGCATATGCGGCGCGGCCTGGGCGCCGTCGATCAGCACCGGCACGCCGTACTTGTGCGCGGTGGCGATCATGTCTTTAATCGGATTGATCGTGCCGAGCGCATTCGAGACGTGCATCACTGCGACCAGCTTCGTCCGTTCGTTCAGTAAACCCTCGTACTCATCGATCAGCAACTCGCCCGCGTCGTTCATCGGGATCACACGCAGCCGCGCGCCTTTTTCTTCGCAGAGCATCTGCCACGGAACGATGTTGGCGTGATGTTCCATCGCGGAGATGATGATCTCGTCGCCCGCGCCGATGTACTTGCGGCCGTAGCTGTGCATCACGAGGTTAATACCCTCGGTCGCGCCGCGCACGAAGATGCACTCGCGGACGTCGCGGGCATTGATGAAGCGCTTCACCTTTTCGCGCGCGCCTTCGTAGGCGGTTGTGGCTTTCTGGCTGAGATAGTGGACGCCGCGATGAATGTTCGAGTGTTCCTGTTCGAGATAAACGCTGCCGCGATCGATGACGACTTGCGGAACTTGCGAGGAAGCGGAGTTGTCGAGATAGATCAGCGGCTTGCCGTTGACTGTTTGTTGCAGGACGGGAAAGTCAGCGCGAATGCGTTCGACGTCCCAGGTTGAAACCGGGGTTATTAAAGTTCCAGCACTCACAATTCAAAACTCCTACTTTAGCCGCGGATTTACGCGGATAAACGCAGATCTGACGTATGCAACTGGCGCAGCACAATCTCATCAAGCTGCGTGCGGATCGAATCGATCTTGATCTTCCCGATCACTTCTTCCGCAAATCCATACGTCAACAAGCTGCGCCCAAGCTCCGGGCCGATGCCGCGCGTCTCGAGATAAAACAACTCTTCCGGATCGATCTGTCCGACCGCCGCGCCGTGCGCGCACTTCACATCGTCCGCATAAATCTCGAGCTGCGGCTTCGTATCGACGCGCGCTTTTTCCGACAACAGCAGGTTCTTGTTCGTCTGTTGCGCATCCGTCTTCTGCGCGCCGTCACGAACGAACACCTTGCCGTTGAAAACCGCGCGCCCGTTGCCGTCGAGAATGCCTTTGTACAACTGGCGACTCGTGCAATGCGGCTGCTTGTGATCGATCACGGAATGCGTGTCGCTGTGCTGGCCGGATCCGACGAGGTACAGACCATCGACAGCCGTCTCTGCGCCTTCGTGGTCCAACACGACCGAAATGTCGTGTCGCGCTAACTGCGCGCCGAGATTGATCGACGTCGTATCGTAACGGCTTGCTCGTCCCAGCTCGGCCGAAGTGGTCGACACGTGATATGCATGGTTGCTTTCACGCTGCACGCGGTAGTGCTCGAGTTGCGCGCCGTCTTTCAACACGATCTCCGCAATCGCGTTCGTGAAATACTTGCGGCCTTTGCTGGACGCGAAACTCTCGATCACCGTCGCGGAACTGTTTTCTTCAGCAACGATCAGCAACCGCGGAAAACTCGCGCCATTCTCGGCGTCAGCGACGAACGTGATCTGCAAAGGCCGTTCGAGCTTGACGTTCTTCGGAATCCAGAGAAAGACGCCTGATTGCAGGAAAGCGGTGTTCAGCGCCGTCAATCCGTTGTTGTGATAGCCGGCGTTGCGCGCGAGATACTTGCGCACAAGCTTGTTATAGCGCGCGTCTTCAGCCGCACTGAAGAGATCGATTGCGACAACATCTCCGAGACCGGTCTTCGTCGATAAATCTTCACGCAGGAAACCGTCGACAACAACGAGATGCGCCTCCGCAGTTTCGGGATACGCGTCGATTGCATGTGCCTCACTCGAACCACTCGTAACCGGCGAAAACTCTTCCTTCGCGAGCGTCGCGAGGTTTGTGTATTTCCAGTCTTCTTCTCTTACTGACGGAAATCCGAGTTGCTCGAATCGATCCATCGCGCTGCTGCGCACGAGCTCCAGCCACGCCACCGTCGGCGACGACTCACGCACCGAGCGAAATGCCGCTTGATAACTGTTTTCTGACTTGACCAGTTCTGTAACCATGCTCAGTTCGCCGGCGCGCCCGCTCCTTTTCCGCTGTCCATCGTCTTGATCCAGTCGTAGCCCTTCGATTCGAGTTCGAGCGCGAGTTCCTTGCCGCCTTCGCGAGCAATGCGACCGTCAGCGAGCACGTGCACGAAATCCGGAACGATGTAATTCAAAAGTCGCTGGTAGTGCGTGACTACGATGATCGCGTCGTTTGGCGTGTGCAGTTGATTGACGCCGTTCGCGACGATACGAAGCGCGTCGATGTCGAGACCAGAATCAGTTTCGTCGAGCACTGACAGCTTCGGTTCGAGCACCGCCATCTGCAGGATCTCGTTGCGCTTCTTCTCGCCGCCTGAAAAGCCTTCGTTGACCGAGCGCGTCATGAAGCTCGCATCCATCTCGACGACTTTCGCGCGCTCTTTCAACAGATCCTTGAACTCTAGCGGATCGAGTTCTTCTTCGCCGTGATGTTTCTTCTTCTCGTTGTAAGCGAGGCGCAGAAACTGCGCATTCGAAACACCCGGCACTTCGATCGGATACTGAAACGCCATGAACACGCCTTCGCGCGCGCGCTCGTCCGGCGACAGCTCGAGCAAGTTGCGGCCTTCGTAAATGACCTCGCCAGCCGTCACTTCATACTGCGGATGTCCCGCGAGCACTTTCGCGAGCGTCGACTTCCCGGAACCATTCGGTCCCATGATCGCGTGAATCTCGCCTTTGTTTACCGTCAGGTTGATGCCCTTGAGAATCTCTTTGCCATCAATCGCCGCGTGTAAGTTTTTAATCTCTAACATTCGTTACCCTACGCTACCTTCCAACTTGAGTCCGAGTAATCTCTGCGCTTCAACCGCAAATTCCATCGGCAACTGCAGGAACACGTCCTTACAGAAACCGTTGATGATCAGCGACACCGCGTCTTCCTGCGAAATTCCACGCTGCTGCAAGTAGAACAGCTGCTCCTCGCTGATCTTCGACGTCGACGCCTCATGTTCGACGCTCGAGCTGTTGTTCATCACTTCGATGTACGGGAACGTGTTCGCACCACACGTCGATCCGATCAGCATAGAGTCACACTGCGTGTAGTTGCGCGCGCCCTCGGCTTTCGGCATCACTTTCACCAGGCCGCGATAGCTGTTGTTCGAGTGACCCGCCGCGATACCTTTCGAGATGATCGTCGACCGCGTGTTCTTGCCGAGATGAATCATCTTCGTGCCTGTGTCAGCCTGTTGCGCGTGGTTCGTCAACGCCACTGAGTAAAACTCGCCGATTGAGTTGTCGCCCTGGAGAATGCACGAGGGATACTTCCACGTGATGGCTG
>DATNDM010000226.1:0-5446 GCA_035553235.1 Pyrinomonadaceae bacterium
ATGCTGAAGTTATCAAGCTCGTCAAAGCCGGCTTCAAAGAAAAAACCGTCGTTGTGATCATCGCTTCGAGAATTCCGAACTTCGATCTCTCGTCGGACCAGATGATCAAACTCAAGCACGCGGGCGTCAGCGAAAACGTCATCGTCGCGATGCTTGCTCGCCAGGAAGGTAACGACGTACCCACGGACGACGCGTCGTCGTGGGGAGACGATCCATTCTTCAACTCGAAGCTCGATCCAAACGGCAGCAGCAAGAGTTCTGGTTCAGGCTCGGGTGATGGCGGCACAAACATCTTTGGATCAAGCAGTGGATCGCGACAGAGAAACAGCACGCGTACTGGCAACGGATCGGCGACGAACGATAGTGACCTGAGTGGCAGCGCCACCGTCCGCATTATTAGACCACCAAGCGAGTCTGGAAGTGGTTCGGCAGCGAAACTCGAGAAGACGAAGAGCCTGACAAACGATTCGATCGTCGAGTTGGTGGAAGCAGGTTTCTCGGAAGGAACGATTATTCGGCGTATCGAGCAGTCGCCCGTGGAATTTGATCTCGCGGCTGATAAGTTAGATGCGCTTCGTAAACGTCGGGTCAGCGACAAAGTCATCGTGGCGATGAAGGCCGCGATGGGTGAGGACAAGTAAATCTGTGTAAACCGTGGTTGAAAAGGTATGAGAGTACAAGCATTTCGTTGGCTCGCGCTGCTTGTTTGTGCGGCGCTTTTATTTTCCGCCGCGAGCGCGCAGCGGAAAGCCCAGCGACAGACTAAGCCTCAACCAACACCGAAGGCTACGCCTGCCCCGCAGTCGTCGCTTGAAACAATGGGAACGCCTCCGCCGATTCCCAGTTTGAAGAAACAACCCGAACAGGAAGTCAGTCCCGGCGACGTTGTTTCCGTCGATACGACGGAGGTGATGTTTCCGGTTACTGTGCGCGATTCGAATGGACGCCTCGTCAACGATCTGACGCGCCACGATTTTCGCGTGTTTGAAGACGGCGCAATGCAGCCGCTCAGCGATCTCGCGTTGCGCCAGGTGCCGGTCGACGTCGTGTTGATGGTCGACGCTTCGTCGTCAGTCGCCAACAACCTCGACGACTTTCGACGCGCGGCACTGGGTTTTGCGGCACGTCTCGACACCGACGATCGCCTCAGCTTGATCAAGTTTGACGATCGCATCGAGCTGCTACAGGACTGGACCAAGAGCCGGTTTCAATTCCAACGCGCTCTGAATCGTATCGAGCCTGGCATGTTCACGCGTTTCAACGATGCGCTGGCACTGGCGGCGAAAGAACAGTTTGGACCGGTAACGAAATCGCGCCGTGCTGTGATTGTATTGTCTGATGGGATCGATAACGGGCAAGGAACCACGACGCTCGAATCCGCGTTACAGGCGCTCGTCCGGGCGCAGGTCGCGGTTTACATCGTTTCAAACACTGAGATTTCGCGTGCGGCTAAACGCGCGGAGCTCGACACGTTGCTGGGCGGCACTGAGTCGTCCATCAGGTTCAATCAGGTGAATATCGATCGTCTGCGGCTCGGTTTGAAGGTGCTGGACCAGAGCGAAGAAAACCTGGCGCAGCTCGCGCAAGCGACTGGCGGACGGTTGTACCGGCCAACGTCGTTTGACGCGCTCGAGTCGACGTATGCGGAAGTGGCGGATGAGTTGCGACATCAATATGCGTTGTGCTTCACGCCGTTGAATAAATCGCGTGATGGCAGTTTTCGGCGTGTGCGCGTCGAGATGACGAACCCGGCGTTCCATCCGCAAACGCGCGTCGGTTACTTCGCCCCGAAATCATGAAAAATCTTGTGAATCCTGTCTAACGACTTCGTTCCATGTCGAGCAGACTTGCCCTTTCCTTCCTCTTTTTAGTGCTCGGCTGCACGTGTGTCTACGCCCAGGAAACCAAAGACAAAGCGAAGGACGAAGCGCCGCAGCAAATCACCCTCGTGCTCGCAACCGGCAACACGCTCGTCGTCGACGAAGTAAGCGAGAGTTCCGATGGCTATTGGTACAAGCGCGGTAACATCACCACGTTTCTCGATCGCGGTCGCGTCACGCGCATCGAACTCCCAAAACCTGAAAGCGAAGCCGCAGCCGCCGAAGCACCTCCGGGCAAATGGACTCTTGCAGACGCAGCAAAAGTCGAAAAGTTCTTTCTCGACAAGTTCAAACGACCGCTGCCGCTGACCGCTTTCGGGCAATCAGAATTACACACACGCTGGGGACTGGACCATCGCAACGGAATGGACGTGGGCCTGCATCCCGACAGCGTCGAAGGCCGCGCCTTGATTGAATTTTTGCGCACCGAGTCGATCCCGTTTTTGGTATTTCGCGGCCCGGTTCCAGGCGTGGCCACCGGACCTCACATCCACATCGGAAACCGATCACCGAGATCCTACGGTCGCTAGCTCGTTCTTTTGTTGTCCACAACTTCTGTGAGGCATGAATCATGAGATTCCTCGAATTTCCCCATCCTGAGGGCGGTCGAATGATCGTCCATATCGATCACATCACCAGTGCAACCTTTCGTAAGGGCGAAGGCGAAATCAAAACGCGTTTGGGTCTTGATCTCGATCAACGTCAGAACGACATCGTGATCTTCGGCGAAGACGCCGAGCAGGCCTGGCAGGAACTACAAAGGCTCAAAAGCGAGACTTAATGCCTGCGCTGAAATGCTTTGACTAAGGACGCCCAGAAAAAACCGACTCCTTCCCACGACCCACTCTCCGAGCAGTGGATAGATCTTCGACTAATCGCCGGCATGCGCGTCGTCCTGGGCACGTCTGCACTGCTCGTTCTGCTCATCGGACCATTCCGGCCGGTCGGCTGGGACATGCCGACGTACTTCGCTCTCGTGCTTTACTGTCTGTATGGATTGGTGATCTATCACCTCTCGGTTCGTCGCAATCCAATCGCCGCGCACAAGGTGATTCCATGGCTCGACATACTCTGGTACCTGCCGCTGATCGCGTTTACGAGTGATACCAATAATCTTTTCTACTACTTCTTCTTTTTCTCGATCATCGTCGGGTCGTTTAGTTGGGGACTCACCGACGGCTTACGACTGACACTCGCCTCCGCGGCCATCTACACGATCGTCGCCGTCACCACTGCGCCGCGCGATCGTCCACTCGATCATCTGTTAATGGCGCCAATCGGCTTGTTGATATTTGGTTACATCATCGCGCGCTGGGGCGGTTATCACACGCAATTGAAAAATCGGCTGAAGCTGTTGAAGGAAGTAACCGTCTTTTCCAATCCTCGCTTCGGCATCGACAGGACCATCAAAGAAATCCTCCAAAGCATTCGCACTTTTTACGACGCGGAAACGTGTGTGCTCGTCGTTCCCGGCAAACCCGGCGACGCCGATAGTTACCTGGTGTACCGCGTCGCGCGTGGCATGCATTTGAGCCGATCAGCGCCGCCTGAAATCGGGCACGACGCGGCCGAGCAGTTTCTTTCGCCTTCCCTCGATTTCGCGGTCATCTACAAGAAAAACGGCACCACGCAAACGCGCTTCTTCGACGTTAAGTCGCGTGTGTTTTCCGACACGAACTCCATCAACAGCGAAAAGCTCGCCGGCATGCTTGAAGCGCAAAGATATTTGTCAGTGCCCGTCTACTACCGTCACCAGGCTGTGGGCCGGCTGTATATCGTCAATGGTCCAAACCGCATCGATGGCGCCGATATGGATTTCATGTTGCAGTTGATGGACCACGTGACTCCGGTGATGGAGAACATCAGGCTGATCGACAATCTCGCTTCCGACGCCGCGGAACAGGAGCGCCAACGCATTGCTCACGACATTCACGACAGCGTGATTCAGCCTTATCTCGGATTGCAATTTGGACTCGCCGCACTCGATCAGAAGCTGGAGGCGGGCAACACGCTTATTCGCGAGAACGTGCAGGAGTTGCTCGAGTTGACCAATCATGAGCTTGCCGAGTTGCGACACTTCGTCTCGGGCTTGCGCGCGAATGAAGAGAGAGGTGACGTTCTGTTGCCGGCCATCGAGCGTTACGCTGAACGATTTTCAGTAGTCACCGGAATAAAGGTCGACGTCGCGGCATATGGGAAAGTGAAGGTCAACGATCGTCTTGCTGCCGAGTTGTTTCAGATAGTTGCTGAAGGTTTGAGCAATGTCAGGCGTCACGCCTTTTGTCGCGATGCGCGGGTTGAGATAGAGTGTAAAGAGACTTCACTGCTGCTACAGATCAAGAATAGCAGGCCACGCACAGGTGCGAACCCTGATGGCGAACGCGGCGATGGTAAGTCGTTTCGGCCGCATTCGATCGCCGAACGCGCCGCCTCTCTCGGTGGAGACACGCAAGTATTTGTTGACGACAAAGACTACACTGTAGTCAGCGTCGGAATTCCCCTGTAGTTTTGGAGTTTTACGATGAGTGCTCGCCCCATCACTATCATGATAATCGACGATCACGTCGTGATCCGGAGCGGGTTGCGGATGTTGATCGAACACGACCAGCGCATGAAGGTTGTGGCCCAGGCTGGCAGCAGAACCGAAGCACTCGAACGCGCGTCCAGCACAAATCCGGATGTCATCATTTTGGATCTGCTGCTTGGTGACGAAGACGGACTTTCGTTTCTGCCCGAACTGTGTCAGGCGAGCCCAAACTCACGCGTGCTCGTGTTAACTGGCGTGCAAAATCCCGATGCCCACCGCCGCGCGATCCGCCGTGGAGCGATGGGCATCGTGTTGAAGGAACACGCGGCCGACAAACTTCTGAAGGCGATCTTGAAAGTGAATGAAGGCGAGGTATGGATCGAGCGCTCGATGATGGGCAGCATGATCCAGGAGTTTAATAAGCCGGCGATGGTGGATCCTGAAGTGTCGAAGATCGAATCGCTCACCGATCGCGAACGCGAAGTGATTGCTTTGATTGGTGAAGGTTTGAAGAACAAGCAGGTTGGTGAGAGATTGTTCATTAGCGAAACGACCGTGACGCACCACCTCAGCTCGGTGTTCTCGAAACTCGAGGTCTCCGACCGTCTCGAGCTGATTATCTATGCGTTTCGCCACGGTCTCGCCAAAATGCCGAAGTAAACACGCGCTTGGCTTTGCACAAAAAATACCGATTATTGATTTCTCTGCGCAACCTCGGCGTTCTCTGCGTCTCTGCGGTTAACTAGTTCATAGCAATAACTCACCGCAGAGACGGAGAGAACGCAGAGATTGCGCAGAGAAGAGCGCCTTCGTGAGTTTTTGTGCAAAGCCCACGCGCTTAGCTTTGCCTCAAAACTCAAAAATCATTGTTGAAGCGGCCTGGTCCGTGATCAGCATGCGATATTTCTAATGAATCTTAATTCCTATGGTTTGACCAGGTCGCTACCGCTCCCTGTCCAAGCGAAATTCCGACTTTTGAGACAAAGCCACGCGCTTGTCGTTTGGAGGCAGAATTATGCCAGCGAAAATAGGCAATTAG
>DATNDM010000227.1:0-6742 GCA_035553235.1 Pyrinomonadaceae bacterium
ACACCATCAGCAACATGATCGAGCAACCGGGAAGTCTCGGCCCGCGTGCGATCAGCGCGCTGAAGAGTTTTCGTGCCCTCATCAACAAGCTCGCCAAGCTTGCCGACACGGCGGACGAGTCGACTAAAGAACCTGTTTCTGACATCGTGCGGGCGGCGATCATCGAAACCGGTTATGAGGCATCGCTGCGTGGCGAGCGCACGGACGAAGCCGAAGCGCGTCTGGAAAACCTGCAGGAACTCGTCAACGCTGCTGTCGATTACGATGATCAAGGCGTCGAAGGCGTGCGCGAGTTTATCGACCATTCAGCACTCGTTTCCGATCAGGACCAATACAAACGCGACGCGCCCGTCACGCTCATGACGGCACACTCAGCGAAAGGTCTCGAGTTTCCGCTCGTGTTCGTCGTTGGACTTGAAGAAGGTCTGTTTCCACACTCGCGCGCAGCCGCGAATCGTGCTGAGTTAGAGGAAGAACGGCGTCTTGCTTACGTGGCGATGACGCGCGCTGAGCGTTACCTGTACGTCACGCATGCGATGAAGCGGCGCGTGTATGGTGAAGAGATCGCCTCCGAACCATCGACCTTTCTGAACGAGATGCCGACGGACTTGCTCGAGGATCTGAGTCTCGGCAAATCCTGGCTTTCCTTCAAAGGCGGCTCGCAGCAGATCGATTACGAGCAGGGTGAGTATAAGAAAGAACGAAAGAAATTTACGGGCAAGACCTACGACAGCGTTGATTCAATCGCGGATTTCTTCAAGCAACGCAACCGGCAGATGGGCCAGACCTCCGGCAGTCTGCCGAACATCTCGAAACCGGCTCCGATGCCGCCATCAAATGAAATCACACCGGGTTCTTATGTCCGGCATTCAAAGTACGGCCGCGGGCTTGTATTGAGACGTGAAGGCGCGGGCGAATCAGCAAAACTAACAGTGAGCTTCCCGGGTTACGGGCAGAAGAAATTAGTCGAGAAGTACGCGGGGCTGGAAAAAGCATAGAACGCGGATAACACGGATTAGATCCGGATCCAATCCGTGTTTTCCGTGGTTAATGTTTTAGCTGGCAGTCAACTCGGATACGATCTCATTCGCGTTGAAGACCTTCTTCAACACTTCCAACATCCCTCTCGAATCAACCGAAATAGCTCGATTAACTGACGGGTCGTACATGAAGTCCCCGACCAGCGATTGAATGTTGCCGTCGAAGATCAGCCCAACGAGCTCGGCGTTCTGGTTGATCGTCGGCGAGCCTGAGTTTCCGCCGATGATATCGTTCGTCGAAACGAAATTAAAAGGCGTGTTCAGATTGAGCGCGCTCTTCTTATCGATCCAGCGCTGCGGCAGGTTGTATGGAAACTCGTGTTTGAACGCGTCGGAGCGCGCATACAAACCACCAAGCGTCGTGAACGGAGGAACCTTCTTGCCGTTCTCCATGTAGCCTTCGACCGCGCCATACGAAAGTCGCAGCGTGAAGGTCGCGTCGGGATACATCTTCGTTCCTTCCGTCTCGAACATCGCACGCGCGATCTTCGCGTAGTTGGCGCGCTCGACACCCGTCACTTCACTCTCATAGCGCTTGCGAACCTCACGCGCCTTCGGATCGATCAGACGAGCGACAACGATCATCGGATCGGTCGACGCATCGATCGCAGCCTTGCCGCCGGCGGCCAACTCTTTACGCACCGCCACGTCGCCCAGCTTCGTGCCCTGGATCATCTCTGCTGCGCGTGCTTCCGGAGTCTTGCCGGCGAGCACTTGCTTCACGAGTGGATCATCGGCGCCCAGCAACTCGACCATGAACCCGAGCGAGTCTGCAAGTTGCAACTCCTCGAGGTCGTTGTGAATCGGAGCGGGCGAGTAAAGCCCGAGTTCGAGTGAAGCACGGCGCGCGTCCGTGTACTCAGGTAAACGCTCGGCATTCGGCTTCTGATTTTCGTCCGCGAGCCGAACGAGCATGCGTGCGAAAGCAAAATACGTGGAGTTGAAACCACCCATCTGCTCGAAGATGCGACGCTCTTTGATAAAGCTCGGGTAGGTGTGATGCGCTTTCGCGATCGCGTCCCACGCATCGCCATACATCTTCTGCCGTTCCGGATTCTCGGCGATTGCTTTGCGCAGCGCCTGTTCTTCTTTCTGTTTCCGCGCAAGCAACGAGGGATCTTTGAGTCCCTTAAGCTGCCCGCGATAAACCTTCAAACTGTTCTGCACACTGTTGAGCTCGTTCTGAGCCTGGCGCGTCTGCTCTTCGCCCTCGGCCATGTATTTCTTCAACACCGCCTCGCGTCGCTCCAGCAGGCGAAGAATGATCGGAATGCTGGTGTCGCGCAGTTGCTCCAGGTGCGCCACCGTAAAGAGACGAGAAGTCGAACCCGGGTTGCCGGTCACGAAAACGAGATCGCCTGCTTTGGCGCCGGCGGTGGACCACTTGAAGTAGTTCTCAGACTTCACTGGTTGGCCGTTTTCGTAGACACGAACGAGAGACATGTCGATGTTGAAGCGCGGGAAATTGAAGTTGTCAGGGTCGCCACCGAAAAACGCGGCCTGGAATTCAGGCACGAACACGAGACGAACGTCGGTGTATTTCTTGTAGCGATAAAGATTGTACTGTCCGCCCTGGTATAGGGTGATGACGTCGGAGCGCAGCCCGCTGGCTTTCGTCGACTCAGCTTCGATCGCCGCGATTTCTGCGCGTCGTGCGGCGAACGCTTCGGCATTTGTCATACCGTCCTTCACCACACCGTTCACGCGCGAGGTCACGTCTTCGATACTTTGCAGCACGTTCAACTCGAGACTCGGAGCTTTGATTTCTTCGGCGCGAGTACGAGCGACGAACCCCTCTTTCGCGAGGTCCTTCTCCGGCGTGCTGACTTCGCCGACAATGTCTTCAACGATGTGATAATTCGTCAGCACGAGGCCGTTTGGCGAGACGAACGAGCCCGAGCCGCCGTTGTTGAATCGAACCGATGCCAACTGCACTTTCTTCAGCCATTCATCGGTAACGTCAAAACCGTATTTTTTCTTGATTTCCGCGCGTGGCACGTTGTTGAACGGCCACATACCCTCGTCGGCCAGCGCGGTAATCGGGAGTGTTTGTAAACTAAATAGCGCCAACACCAGCGCAGAAAGAAATCGTCTTAATCTCATTTGAATCCTCGATAAGAATGTTGGGCAGAGACAACACAGATTACACCGATAGGAGAGGATCTGTGAAATCTGTGATGCGGCGGCGGTAGCCGGGGTTCGCGCGACTCACTTACTCGCGCTCACCACAGTCGCGCAGGCGGATGAATATCGTCGAGTGTCAGGTGGCCGTAGCCACGCTCGTTCATGCGAAATCTTAGTAATTTGAGCGTTTATCCGGTTGATCGGCAGCCATTGGCGCGGGCTTGCTGCTGACCTCGCTGCCGCACTGCCGGCAAGAGTAGCGATCCTGTTTCTGTGCGGCTGGAACCAGCCACAAACAACCACATGAATCACATAAAATCGTCGATCCAAGCAGCCACTCATTGAATCGGATCTGTTTTTCTACCCTCATCGTTCCCCCTGTTCACGCACTGCCGGGTTTGTCGAGCGCTACGGGTTCTAAACTACAAACGATGCGATAGTTTCAATAAAGTATGGCGGGTTCGTGACGGGAATTTGAGCCCCGAATAAACGCAGATCAGCGAAAATCCGCGTTTATCCGCGGCTGGTTTTTTTAGCTTTAGCATAGAATGAACTGGATGAGGCTCAATCAATTTTCGCGCATGTTGCTTGCCGAGTGGCGCAAGCTCCGGCTGCCGATGTCCGACGAGACAATCGTGGTCGCCGTTTCGGGCGGGGCTGATTCCACGGCACTCCTGTTGGCCATTGAAGAGCTCAAGACTCATCACAAACTCTACACCAGCATCTGTGTCGCGCATCTCGATCATCGTCTCCGAAAATCAAGCAGTAAAGACGCGAAATGGGTCGCCGAGCTGGCCACGCAGCTGGGTTTCAAAAGCGTGATCGGTCGCGCCAAAGTGCTCGACGACGCCCGTGAAAACAACGATAACCTCGAACAAGCAGCTCGCGAGGCCCGTTACGCCTTCCTCGAACGCACCGCCAAACGCGTTTCAGCCAACTACGTCCTGACCGCCCACACGATGGACGACCAGGCCGAAACCGTCCTGATGCGGCTGATGCGCGGCAGCGCCAGCCTCGGCCTGGGCGGCATGGAAGCACTCCGCCCACTCGCCAAAAACAGCTCGATCAAACTCGTCCGGCCGCTCCTCTGGGCGCGCCGCGCGGAAACCGAAGCCTATTGCAGCCTGCGAAAGACGAAGTTTCTGACGGACGAAATGAACGACGACCTGAGTTTTTCACGCGTGAGAGTGCGAAAACACCTGCTGCCGCTGATGGAATCGTTCAATAAGCGCATCGTCGAGGCGATCTCGCGGACGGCAACTCAGCTTCGCGAGGACGGCGCGGTGCTGGGCAGCGATTCTGATGCACTGTTACGGCGGGCGGCGGTGTCTAACGAGGGAGACGAAACCAAAGCGCCCGCGCTCGACGTAAAGGTGCTGGCCGATGCGGCCCCGGCACTGCGCCGGCGAGCGCTGCGGCAGTGGCTTTCGAACGCGCGCGGCAGCACGCGCAGACTGGAAATGGTTCACCTGCTGGCGGTGGAGAAGCTTTTGGAGGGGAATGCGGGCGGTCGCGTGGCCGAGTTGCCGAACGGCGGGCGGGTCAGACGGCGCCGAAACCGGCTGGAATTTGAGTTGGAAAATGATTGACAGGCAGTTTTGAAGGATTTAGAAGATTATTAAGGATTTACAGTGTAAATCCTGTGCGATCATGTAATCTGTCAATGAATGTCGTGCGCGCGCGCACGATGGGGAACCTTAGAGGCGAATGTGCATCAAAGGAACAGTTGTTTTTACTTGAGTTGACTTCGGCATAAAGCCGAACGTGGACAAAGACAAAGGACGCCCCGATAAGGTATTATCGCGGGTCGGAGGCATTAATGAATTTGAGTTCTACGGCTAGACAGATCGTATTTTGGCTGCTGATTATCGCGGGAGCAGTGCTGTTGTATAAGCTCGTCAATCCACGAGGCAGCAGTTATCAAACCGTGGATTTGACAAAGCTGGATTCGATGATCCAGAGCGGCCAACTTAAACAGCTTACCGTCAAACAAACTGAGACTGTAGCAATCGATAATAACAATCAGGAATATCGAGTAGCTTTATCAAACGACCCTGCAAAGAACGACCTGCTCAAGTCGGCACGCGAGATCGTGAACGGCCATCCGCGGGTGGCGAAAGTTGAAGAAGAATCAAGCAGCAGTTACATCTGGCCCATGCTCATCACGTGGGCGCCACTGCTATTCATAATCGCAATCTGGATCTTCATGTTGCGACAGATGCAGTCAGGCGGGAACAAGGCGTTGTCGTTTGGGAAGTCGCGCGCGAAGCTTCTCAACAACCAGCAAAAGCGTGTGACCTTCAAGGACGTGGCTGGTGTTGAAGAAGCGAAAGAAGAGCTGCAGGAAATTATCGAGTTTCTTAAGGAACCGCAGAAGTTTCAGAAACTCGGCGGACGCATTCCGAAAGGCGTTTTGATGATGGGACCGCCGGGAACCGGTAAGACTTTGCTGGCCCGTGCGATTGCGGGTGAAGCAAACGTTCCGTTCTTCTCGATCTCCGGTTCTGATTTCGTTGAGATGTTTGTTGGCGTGGGTGCTTCGCGCGTGCGCGACCTGTTCGAACAGGGCAAGAAGAATGCGCCGTGCATCATCTTCATCGACGAAATCGACGCGGTTGGCCGTCATCGTGGCGCGGGACTGGGCGGCGGTCACGATGAACGCGAACAGACGCTGAACCAGTTGCTGGTTGAGATGGATGGCTTTGAGTCGAACGATGGCGTGATTCTGATCGCTTCGACGAACCGTCCAGACGTTTTAGATCCGGCGTTGCTACGACCGGGGCGATTTGATAGACGAGTCGTGGTGTCTAGACCGGACGTTCGCGGACGTGAAGGCATCTTGAAAGTTCATACACGCAAGATTCCGCTTGGCGAAGATGTTGATATTTCCGTGATTGCGCGTGGTACGCCGGGCTTCACGGGTGCGGATCTCGCCAACCTTGTTAACGAAGCGGCGTTGAATGCGGCTCGTTACAACAAGAAACTTGTGGCCATGGGTGATTTTGAGTTAGCAAAAGACAAGGTGTTGATGGGCGCTGAGCGCAAGAGCATGGTGATTTCGAACGAAGAGAAGCGCGTCACTGCATACCACGAAGCTGGTCATACGCTCGTTGGTCTGAAAGTGCCGAATGCGGATCCGGTTCACAAGGTCACCATCATTCCGCGCGGTATGGCCCTCGGCGTGACACAGCAGCTTCCCGAAGGCGACCGTCACAACTACAGTCAGGAATACCTGCTGGGCCAGATCTCGATCCTGATGGGTGGACGCATCGCTGAAGAGACTTTCCTCGGCGGCATCACCACGGGAGCTTCAAACGATATCGAACGGGCGACTGAACTCGCGCGCGCGATGGTTTGCGAGTATGGCATGTCTGAGATGGGACCGCTGACCTTCGGTAAGAAGGAAGAGCAGATCTTCCTCGGACGCGAGATCGCGCAGCACCGTGATTTCTCTGAAGACACCGCGATCAAGATCGATCAAGAGGTGAAGAAGATCGTCACCGCGCAATATGAGCGCGCGAAGGCAATCATCGAAGAGAATCGCGATACGATGATTCGGTTGGCTGAGTGCTTGTTGG
>DATNDM010000228.1:0-2355 GCA_035553235.1 Pyrinomonadaceae bacterium
CCTACGTCACACCGGCTCTCATCACTTTTCTCGTCGGCATCGGCGTGATCGTCAACGGCTTAATTTTTACGTTGCCGCAGAAGTCGCTTCCCGGTGACGCTTACGATGCGCTCTCGCAAAAAGTGCTCGACTCGAACGCGAACGTGAATCGGCTTCCTTACGAAGCACCTGCAGCCGCAAGCTTGCCCGTCGGAGCGAATCTGACGAATGAACTCACCCCGGCGCAGCGATCCCAGTCTTCCGTAACTGAACACACCACACACCACCTGAACACAGGCAAGCCTTAGGAGCGCACGTCGATGGCGGTCATCTTGGACGGAGGTTGCCGGGTCTCGACGATGCACGAAGGTGCTCCACGCATCGAAGGTTCGCTCAAGATCTGGAACCAGATCGGGAAGGCGAGTGGCGCGAAAGCAATTTCGTTGCGTGTGTTGGAGTTTGGACCAGGCGCGGCTCCCGCGCTCCGCAATCGATCGGCCGACGAAGTGATTTATGTCTTGGAAGGCAACTGTCGCGTTGTGATCGACGACGACGCGTACGATGTTGGACCAGAGACTGGTATTTATCTGCGTCCGGGACAAACGTTGCGCGTGAAGAATCCCGGCGCGGACGTGGTGCGATTCGTGAGTTCGCAGTGTCCTGAGGACCGTGATGATGGTGTGGGGTTGTCGCAAACAGCGAAAACTGATTTGCCTCCGATCGTGAAACTTTCTGATCGACGAGCTTTGCCGACAGCCGATCGCTGGTATCGAGTCTTAGTTGACGATGAGATCGGAAGCGAGCAGGTGACGCAGTTTGTCGGATCGATTCCACCTGGACGCGCGCCCGACCATTATCACGAGTACGAAGAAGTGCTTTTTATTCTGCGTGGTGAAGGACGGATGTGGGCCGGCCAAACTCACACGCCGATCGGTCCAGGATCGTGCATCTATCTGCCGCGAGGGCAGGTCCACTGCGTGGAGAATACTGGAGCGGGCGAGTTGAGATTGTTGGGTGTGTTTTATCCGGCGGGCAGTCCGGCGGTCAGGTATGAAAACGCGGATTGAAAACCGGATTTTTACTCGAAGTCTCTGATGTCCTTGAACGGCGTGTCGGGGTTGTTGAAGTCGGGGCGATAGTAGTAAGAAGCACCGTCAAACTCTTGCATCCAGCCTTCGGTCATACCTAATTCCTCGAGCGCAGTGGTGGCTTTCATCCATTCGCTTTCCCGGATTCGCCGCGAAAGCAGGACGTAGCGCTGGTTTGTTTCCGCCTGGTGCGTCGGGTAGTACTGCGCCATCAGCGAGATCGCGACGCGCGGGCTCAACTCGTCGCGGATCCATTCAATCGATTCACTGACGCTGCCGATGTCATTCGGCAGAACCAGCAGCCGCACGACCAGCCCACGCTGCAACAAACCGTTCTCATCAAACACGAGCTCGTCGCCGGTCTGCCTGAACATCTCACGCAACGCCGCGCGCGAAAAATCTTTGTAGCCACTCACCTTCGAATAGAGATAGCCCGACTCATCATCGGCATATTTCAAGTCCGGCAGGTAAACATCGACGATGCGGTCGAGCAGCTTGAGCACTGAAACCGCGTCGTACGTATTCGTGTTGTAGACGATCGGCACCTGCAAGCCCTGTCGCGCAGCGATCAGAATTGCTCGCGCCATCTGCGGCGCGAAGTGTGTTGGGGAAACGAAGTTGATGTTGTGGCAACCGCGCGATTGCAGCTCGAGCATCATCTCCGCCAGACGTTCGTGCGTGATCTCGTTCTTGAGTTGCTGCTTGTGCGTTTGCGAGATCTGGTAGTTCTGACAGTAAACACAACGAAGATTGCAGTTGCCGAAGAAGATGTTGCCCGCGCCCTTCGTGCCGACGAGTGGCGGCTCCTCGCCGAAGTGCGCCGTGTACGACGAAACGATCGGCAGCCGGCCGGAATAACACGCCGCGATGTCGTTGTTGAGACGATTGTTGAGACAGTCTTTCGGGCAGACCGTGCAACGTTCCAAGAGACGCTCGAGTGCCTCGACCCGAGTTTCGAACTGGCCCTCTTTCAGCAGTGTTAAATACGACGCCGATGGTCTCATGATCGCATACCTGCAGGGTGCGATTTCTTAACCGCGGATTTACGCAGATGAACGCTGATCTGCGTTTATCGGCGAAAATCCGCGGGTAAAACTATTTCGAAAGTGTCCGCACGTAATTGACGACGTTCCAGCGTTCTTCCTCTGTCATGCGTTTCTCACCGGCCGGCATGATGCCCTGAATCCCTTTCGTGATCTTCCAAAAGAGTTCGCCATCAGTCTGCGCCGTCATCCGCTCCTTGTTCGTCAGGTCGGCGGGTTTGCGACGCAGTTTCCCAGCCGCTATG
>DATNDM010000229.1:0-3540 GCA_035553235.1 Pyrinomonadaceae bacterium
TACGCTCGTCGCTTACAACTGGCCCGGAAATGTTCGCGAGCTTGAATCTGCGATCGAGTATGCCGTACTGCATGCGCGCGGTCATGCAATCGCTCCCGAAGACCTGCCGGAGAAACTTCAATCGGCAAACGTGCGTGCTGCCGCGCGTTCGCCATTGTCTGCCCTGTTCGAAGATCTGCCCGCGCTCGACGAGCTCGAACGTCGCTACCTCGTTTACATCCTCGAAATCGCGGGCGGCAATCGCACTCGCGCCGCCGAGATCCTCGGCATCGATCGCCGTACTCTGTACCGCATGATCGAGCGCTACGGCATGGACGGCAACGACGAATAGCTAATGTGGCCCTTTTGCCTCTCCTTCCTAAATAGCCACAAAATTTTAGCCGCGGATTTACGCAGATGAACGCAGATCTGCGTTTATCCGCGTCGATCCGCGGCTTAAAAATTGCCAAGCGCGTGCGGTGATGCGTATACGCCTCAATCTTCAGCAGAAGATTCTGTTGCTCGTGGCAGGTTCGATGTCGCTGATCCTGCTCGCGTCATCGTACCTCCACAGCGGCAGAATCCGCTCAATCATCGACAAGGACCACTACGATACCGCCGTCAACCAGACCGTCGCGCTCGGTAACCGGATCGCGCAGTACGACTATTTCTCGAACCTTGCAGACCTCGAACAGGAGATGCAGGTCGTCGTCAGCTCGCGGCCTGACTTCAGGCAAATCGACGTCTATGAAAATCAGGAAAGTGTCCCGCGACTGATCGCCACGACCGCGACCGGCACGAACAATCTCTTGTCTGCTTGGGATGACAACGGTCCCGCAGTCACCGCCGGTGCAACGTCATCGCAAATTAGTCGCAACAATGGTGAGTACTGGCTGATCACAACGCCCATCAGCAACGGCCAGCACACGGGCTTCATCAAGGCGCTCGTCCACAAGCGATCGCAACGCGAATTGGTCAACAGCCTGCATCGTGAGTACAACTTCGTGCTGTTTGGCGCTGTTATTGCCGCTGTGCTCCTGTTGTACCTGCTGTTTGTTTACTTTTTCCGCAAACCTGTGAAAGACATCGTGCAAACGATGGGGCACGCTCGCAACGGCGACCTTTCGGCGCGCGCGTTTGTGCATCGAGACGACGAGTTGGGTGAGATTGCAAGCGGCTTTAATCAGATGATGGACGATATTGCGTCCAGATCTCGCGAGCGTGAAGAGTTGTTGAGGCAAATCGGCAGTTTGAATAACGAACTGGTGAAGAAGGTGCACCTCGCCACGACTGAACTGCGTGCGGCTAACGGCAACCTGATTCGCACGCAGCAGCGCCTCTCGCATGCCGAACGGATGGCAGCTATCGGCCAGGTCACCGCTTCTCTCGCGCACGAAATCGGGACTCCGCTGAACGCTATCAATGGACATCTGCAATTGCTCGCTCGAAACCATCCCAACTGCGGCGACACGCAACGCCGGCTGAACATCATCAACGCGCAGTTCGCTTCGATCGTGGAAACGGTTAAGAGTTTGCTCGAACGTACGCACCGCCAGCCGATCGATCCGCAGCCTACAAATATCAACTGCATCGTCGAAGAACTGTTGCAGCTCGTCGCGCCCATTTTTGAATCGCACAATATCCGCGTGTCCGAACAGCTTGACGAAGGTCTGCCGAACGTTCTTGCTGATCGCGAGAGTCTGCATCAGGTGTTTTTGAATCTCGTGAACAACAGTCTCGAAGCGATGCCGGAAGGTGGCGAGATGAAGTTTGTCACTAAATATCTGGCCGCGGCGAAATTGATCGAAGTGCGACTGAGCGACTCAGGCACAGGCATCTGCGACGAGGCGAGGAACCACCTGTTTGAGCCGATGTGGACCACAAAAAAATCCGGCAGCGGCCTCGGTCTTGCAATCGCGCGCGAGATCGTTCTCGAACACGGCGGCCGGATCGACTGCATGCTGGAAGTCGAGAAAGGTGCGGAGTTTCGAGTGCTGCTGCCGGTAGTGGAGATGAGATCGATCGCGACGGCGGAGTTTGTGGAGGTAAGTTTGGATGCAGCGTAAGGTGCCGCAGATCCTGACCGTTGACGACGATGCAGTCACTTGCGAGTTGCTGTGCGAGGTCTTTTCGCGCGAGGGTTTTGGAGCTGCGTTCGCGAACAGTGGCGAGGCGGCGTTGGCGGAAGTGGCGCGGCAACCGCCCGATCTTTTGCTCAGTGACATTCGCATGAAGACGCCGCTCGATGGACTGTCGTTGCTGGAGATGGTCCGGCGTGAGTATCCGTCGATTCCGGTCGTGCTGATGACGGCTTTTGGATCGATCGAGACTGCGATCAGAGCAGTCAAACAAGGCGCCTTCGATTACATCAGCAAACCCTTCAACATCGATGAGCTCGTGGCAATCGTGCGGCGCGCACTCGCAAACGGAACTGGCAAACAGATCAAATCCGAACTCGAGGATGACGAGCGTAGTTCGGGACTCATCGGGCGTACACCCGCGATGCTCGAGATCTACAAGATGATCGCGCGTGTGTCAGACTCGCCGGCCGCTGTGCTGATCACCGGCGAATCCGGCACGGGCAAAGAGCTCGTCGCGCGCGCGATTCACAACCACGGCACGCGTTCGAGCGAACGCTTTGTAGCGGTGAACTGTGGCGCGCTGACGGAGACGTTGCTCGAGTCGGAATTGTTTGGGCACGTGAAGGGTTCGTTCACCGGGGCGATTGCTAACAAGCGCGGGATCTTCGAGCAGGCGGGTGAAGGCACTGTGTTTCTTGACGAGATCAGCGAAACGAGTGCCGCGTTGCAGGTGAAGTTGTTGCGCGTCTTACAGGAGCGCGAGGTGGTTCCGGTCGGTGGCGCGGATCCGATCAAAGTTGGAGCGCGTGTGATCGCGGCCAGCAATTCGGATCTCGAGAAGCTCTCGGCGTCGGGCGCGTTTCGCGGCGACTTGCTGTATCGACTCAATGTTATCCAAATACATTTACCGCCATTGCGCCAGCGACGCGACGACATTCACCTGCTGGTCGCACACTTTCTGCGCAAGCACGCGCCTGGTCCAACCGGTTCGATTGCGTTGGACGAAAAGACGATGCAGGCGCTCGCGGCGTACTCGTGGCCCGGAAATGTACGTGAGCTGGAGAACGTGATCGAGCGTGCAGTCACGCTCAACCAGGGTGGAGTCGTGACGATGGAAGATCTCCCGGCGCGGATCAGACTGCAACTGTCACAAGACACGCCACCGCTCTCGTCAGACGATCTGGCGGAGTTGTTTTCTGGTCTTCCGAACCTCGACGAAATCGAGCGCCGCTATATCCTCTACGTCCTCGAAGCGACGGGTAACAACCGCAAGCGCACCGCCGAAATCCTCGGCATCAACCGCAAAACCCTTTATCGCATGGCCGCCCGCTACGAGATCGAGTTCGCCCACGTACGCGAGGTGGACACCGCCCCCGGCATGCATTAAATCCGCGAACCCACACTCGACTCATACCGATTTTTAGGCCACAAAGAAGCACAAAAAGCTCAAGAAGAGGCAGACCTTTTTTGAGCTTTTTGT
>DATNDM010000230.1:0-4474 GCA_035553235.1 Pyrinomonadaceae bacterium
TCAGCAGTGAAAATTCCGACAGTGACCGGCGTTGGAGACCCCGGAACGTTGATGTTTTGCAAAGGCCTGAACCAAACGGATCTCGCCGCGCGTGCTTCGAGTAAAGGCGGGTTCGGCGGCGGACTGCCGGTGACATCACTAACTTTGTCTACAGTCAGAAACGCGAATTGCCCGTCAGCGAAATTGAGGCGCAGCAGATCACCGGCCGCGAGCTTGTTGCTGCGATCGTTTCTGACTCGAATCAGGAAGTTATTGGCCTGAGTCGTTATCGAATCAACACTCAACGGCTGCGCAAAGAGGGCCGACGACAGTTCCAGACGATCGGACCAACTGCCTTCCGCACGCGCGCGTGCGAACGCCGGCGCGATCGTGAGACTGCCGTTTTGATTGAACTCGGCGCGTGCGAGTGCGGGAATTGGGAAGTAGTTGTAACGAGCGTAATTGAGATCAAGACCGCTGCTCGGCGTCTGCTTCGCCACTCTGATCACCCAGCAGCGCGTGCCGTTGTTGCGAAAGAAGGCGCGTACCGCGGGCCCGAGATAGGCGTAGAGCTGTTCGCCGCGCGCAAGGTCCCACGCGAGCGGAGCGTCCGCGCCGAAGATCGCTGCGAACTGCGCTTCGGATTCGATTGCGACCGGAATCTGCAAAGGTCCGGACGCGGCGAAACCGACGAACACAGCGATATCCATGCGCGGCAAAACTTCCGGCAACGCTGGCGCCTGAGTTTCAAAACGAAACCCAGGCAATCTGCTGATACGCGCGGCGCACATGGGCCTATTCCATTTCGAGACGTTCGTACGACAGCGTTAGCTCTTCCATCGCGACGTCAGTGCCCTTGGCGTTGAATGGACCACTGATGTGCTTGATGATGCGCGCGCGCAAAAGCTTCCAGGTCTGCACGACGGCGGTGTGATCTTCGTTCTGCAAGGAGATCGTGATCGTGCGTAGAGCGTTCTGATTTCCGTTGCGAATGTCGTTCAGCCAGTTGTAGAGATTGAGCGAGCCGATCACGCCGCGCTTCATCGTGACGTCAGTGGCCTTGTTCAAGCCCGTTATCTTCTGCACGCTGTTTTCTTTCGTATTGCCGTTGCGGTACTCAGAAACGGTGACTTCCATTCCGATGTTGCTCATCTCCTGAAAGCCGGCTTCCGGCCCGTCCGTATTGCCGGTTCCCAGGTCCACGAGAAAATTGAATTGCACGTAAGGTCGATCGCGTAATACAGCCATGGAATCCTCCTCTTCAATTCTTCTCTGTGCAGCCTCTGTGTTCTCTCTGTCTCCGTGGCGCGTGTCTGCGACGAATCAGTTAAACCACAGAGACACAGGGAACGCAGAAGTTGCACAGAGAAAACTCATGGTTCAAATCTTTCGATCCGCGGTCCACTGACCAATGCGGAAGATGACAAACTCTGCCGGTCGCAGCGGCGCGACGCCGATGAGACACACGAGCCGTCCATTGTCGAGATCGTTCTGCGTCATGGTTGAGCGGTCGCACTTGACGAAGTAAGCCTTCTCGGGTTTGTCTCCGAGCAGCGCGCCGTTCTGCCATTCGTTGAGCAGAAAGTCTTCGATGGTCCGGCGCACGTTGGCCCACAGCAGATCGCCATTGGGCTCGAACACCGCCCATTGCGTGCCTTTGTCGATCGAGTGTTCGAGATACGCGAAGTAGCGCCGCAGGTTGACGTACTTCCACTCGGGATCCGAGCTGATCGTGCGCGCGCCCCACAGACGAAAACCGCGGCCTTCGAAGAAGCGGAAGCAGTTGATACCTTCCGGATTCAGCACTTCCTGCTGAGCCTTGTTGAGCAACTTTTCGAAACCGATCGCGCCGTTCACGACTTCGTTCGCCGGTGCTTTGTAGACGGCGCGATTCGTGTCGTTGCGCGCATAGATGCCCGCGACGAAACCGCTCGGCGGCAGATTCAGCTCGGTGTTTGTGACTGGATCGAGGACCCGGATCCACGGGTAATAAAGCGCGGCGTAACTCGAATCGAGTTTCGCGCGCATGTCTCTGACTTCCGAGATCGACAGATCGTCGCCCGCGTCGAGCACCGCGATGCGATAGCGCATTCGCGACGCGTGCGAAATCAACGAGCCGATGATGGCACTGGCTTTCACTCCGTTATCGGCCTTGTAACCAAAAGTGGCTCCGGGCGCGGCGACGATCGAGATGTCTTCTATGTCTTCGAAGGAAACGAGTCCGCTCTTGTCGTTCGTGACGAGATTCGTGGTCCCTTCGTAGTCGCCGACGCTGGGCACGGCGCCGTCGTTTCCGCCGGCGAGGTTCACCGTGACGGACCGCGCCGTGTCTGTCGATAACTCGGCCGTCGTCGGAATGTTGGAACTGAAATCGATGATGCGCTGATTCAGGTTTGGATTCGTGCCGGTGCGCGTTCCGTAATCGATGAGCGCTTGAATCACTTCCGGACCCGTGTCGACGCTGCCGCCGCCGAGGATCACGATCGGGAGCGAGCGCGCCTGGCTCATGCTGTTCGGATTTTGCTGGAAATAACTGGTCAGTGAATCCGGCGCGCCGAACGTGTTGCGATGTTGCGGGTCGGGCGCGAGTCCGGACCAAACCATCGGCAGCGTATCGCCGTCCGGCGACGTGACTTCTACAGTGACGGTCACGATCCGCAGTTCGTGGCCCTGATCCGGATCGAGTGCAGGAAGCGTGGAACTGGTCGGAACATTCAACCGGAAGTCGGTGTTAGTTTTTGCGCCGCCGGTGTTGAAGATCCAGGTGTTCTCGACCGTGTCAAACTGCGCGACATAAAGATTACCGGCGCCGACGGTACCAGCCGGAGGACTGCCCGGCGGGCTCGTTATGTCGCCGATCCAAACAGTGTCGCGTTCGCGCAGCGAGCCTGGACCGAGCTTACCTTTTTTGCCGGATAGCATGTTCTGGCCCAGCGCGACGATGAACTTGACTTGCCAGTTTCCCATCGCGCCCGGGAAACGTGAGCGAATCAGAATCGAGTTGTCGCGCGCGCCGTTGCCGGGATCCTGAGTCAGCCATGCGCGCGCGTGCCCGTCGTCGAAAAGATTCGCTGTTTGCGTGGGCTTATCATTGTCGATGTTTGCACTGGGCCGCACGTACGGATCGGGTTGGGCCCCGAGCTGCCGGAAGATGCGCGCGACGTACAGCCGTTTGCCGCCTTCTTCGAAGAACGAACGCACAGCGTGCCACACGAAATTAGATTGATTCGCGCCAGCGGAAAACGCGAGGCCCTGGCGATCGCCGTACATGCGCTCGTACTCAGTCAGGCTCGTGACGATTTCCGACTGCAGATCTATTGGTCCGTAACGACAGGGCCCAACGAAACCGGTGGTCGTCGTGCTGACGCCCTCGATCGATTTAGAGCGGAAAGATGTCTCCTCGACGTAAACTCCAGGAGCTAAGTATTCAGGCATGACTCCCCTCCTTCAGGCGGTCAGACCGCCGGCGTAATGAACAACATCGATCCGCCCTTCGGCGGCGACGTCGATAGTGGTCTGGATTTCAGAATCAGTGGCTGACCGAACTGCACGGCCACTTCTAGAAGTTGATCTGTCTGTGCTTCGTCGGCCCAGATAGCGGCTTGCGGTTGCGTCAGCACGGCGCGCAGATCGGGCAAAGAATCTTGTGACGGGTTTTGCGGCGGCGATTGGATCGCGTAGCGCGCGTGCACGCGAAACTTCCAAACTTGATCGGTTAACGCTGGTCCAACTGCGCGCGGCGGCGAGCCTAAAGGCGACACTGGCGACGACGGCGCAAAACTTTTCGGCGCGGGATAAGGAAACATCACCGCGACGCGGCCTTTTTCGTCAGCGAACCCGCGCGCTACAAAGCGATCGTTGTCATAGAGTTCAAGCACCGCCGACGCCGCTTCGGATTTACGCACCGCATCCCAGAGATCAGCGCGGACCACCGCCATCCCGGCGGGCACCGGACGAGCTGGTGCTGAGTAAAGTGGAATGCTCGTTCTCGTCGTTGACGGCGGTGACCCCGGCAGCGGGTCATGCCATTCATAGATACCCCGATTCGGTAAGGCCGCCACAAACTGGAACGGTTGAAAGCGACTCTGATCGTCGCGCACCTCGATGACGAAATCCTGCTTTGGCGGAAGATTGTTCCAGTAGTCGTCATCGCCGGCGCCGTTTTCCACTGTTCGCAAACCTGGTCCATGATGCAGAACGAACACGCCGCTGCGATTCGGAAACAAGGATTGCACGGCGTTCGGCTGCCCGAGCGGATACGCGACGATGTTGAGGCCGGCTCCAATCGCGCCGCCTGTAGCCGCGTCGTGAAAGCGCAGCCCGAGCGGTGCAACCAGGCTGACGGTGTCGAGCAGCACCATGCGTCGCGTGCGATCGATTGTGATGACTTCGGCCGTCAACTTATCAATGCTCCTGATTTCAACACGCGCGTCTGCACTTCAGTCGCTTCAATGAGCGGCAAGTCTGAGCTGATGCCCACCATGCGCGCGACATA
>DATNDM010000231.1:0-5586 GCA_035553235.1 Pyrinomonadaceae bacterium
GTCGATTCAGCCACGCGCGCGACCTGACCGACGCGCAGTGGCAAGACGACGTTAGCGACGAACGCATTTTCAACTCGATCATGAACGGCCGCAACGTGCGCGGCAACATGCCCGCATTCTCCAACAAGCTCAAGGAAAACGACGTCAATTCCCTCGTAAGTTTTGTTCGCGGACTGAAAGCAAAGTAGTAATTGATGGTTTCTCGTTCGCACATTTCGGGTTTGAAGCGCTTCGGCACGGCACGCGGTCTCACGATCATCGCGTTGCAGGCGCTCGTCGTTTTGTTGATCGTTGGCGCTGGATGGTTGATCTACCGGCGAATTCCCGCGAGCGGTTCTGAAGCCGACTACAATCAGCAAACGACAGACTTGCAGATCTTCATCCGGCAGACGCCTGAGAGCGTTGGTCCATCATTGGATGTCGCGGTGAGTCTTTATCCGGTCGACATCGTCGCAGTGCGACACGAATTTTTCACCGAGCCGCCGAAGGGGAAGCGGTTTGAAGACTTTCTCAAAGAACGGATGAAGGGACGTGCGCCGGTGAACGCGCACCTGGATAAGCAGGGACGTGGATCCGTGTCGCTGCCGCCCGGGAGTTGGTGGCTACATGCGACGCTGTCGGGCGATGAGCAACTCGAGTGGCGCTTGCCGGTAACGGTGACTGGAACAAAGCAAGTGATCGAGCTCACGCCACAGAACGCGTACACGAGAAGTAAGACGTTTTAGGACGCGGATGAACGCGGATTGAAAACGCGGATCTGCGTTTATCCGCGTTCATCCGCGGCGAATAATAATGCTGGCCCTCCGAGTTGCTCAGAAAAAACTAGCCGTTACAGAGATCGAGAAACCGGAGCGTGCTGATGAGACGCTCGTGCGTGTCGTTCTGTCGGGGATCTGTAAT
The DNA here is from genome assembly GCA_035553235.1 of Pyrinomonadaceae bacterium. Lineage (GTDB taxonomy): Bacteria > Acidobacteriota > Blastocatellia > Pyrinomonadales > Pyrinomonadaceae > PSRF01. Next base: position 901 of record DATNDM010000231.1, read on the forward strand.
ACCGATCTCGAGATCGCGCGCGGGTACGCGGGTTTCAATGGGACGATCGGACACGAGTTTGTTGGTGTTGTTGAAGACACTGGCCAGCGCGTTGTCGGCGAGATCAATGCGGGCTGCGGCAAATGCGAACTCTGTCGCGCGGGTGATTCGAGACACTGCGCTACACGAACCGTACTCGGCATCCATGGCCGCGATGGCGCACACGCTGAGTTTCTTCAACTCCCCGCAATCAATCTTTTGCCAGTTCCCGATAACGTCCCCGACGAACATGCAGTCTTCACTGAGCCACTCGCCGCCGCCTGCGGCGTACTCGAACGAGTAACTATCAACAACAACGATCAGGTTGCCGTCATCGGCGACGGCAAACTCGGACTGCTCTGCGCGCAAGTCATCGCGCTAACTGGCGCATCCGTGCTCCTGATCGGAAAACACGCTCCTAAACTCCGCATCGCCGAACGCCGCGGTATCGAGACGACCAGCCCAAAACTCGCCGCTAAACGGAAGCGCGAATTCGATGTCGTGGTTGAGGCCTCCGGATCCGCGACGGGCTTCGGCCTCGCACTCGAACTGCTGCGTCCGCGTGGTCAGCTCGTGCTGAAGTCGACATTTCATGGGAAAACCGAACTCGACGCCGCGCCGATCGTAGTTGACGAGATTTCGATCGTCGGATCGCGGTGCGGGCGTTTCCAGCCGGCGCTCGATCTGCTGAAAAACAAAGCGATCGACGTTGATAGCCTGATTAGCGAGGAATATCCGCTGGCGAAAGGCGTCCACGCTATGCGCCGCGCGGCGACGAAGGGCGTGCTCAAAGTCCTTCTCCGTCCGTAGAATTCCGAGTCGTAGCGTTGCACAAAAACTCGCGATATCGCTCTTCTCTGCGCAACCTCTGCGTTCTCTGCGTCTCTGCGGTTAGCTAATTCACGCAATAACTCACCGCAGAGACGCAGAGAACGCAGAGGTTGCGCAGAGAAACCAATAAATCAGTACTCTGGTGCAAAGCCACGCGCCATAGCAAATAAAAAACCCTTTCGCTATACTCTAACCCTTTTCGCTGGGCCTAGATTTTTCCCGAAGGTGGTGAAATATGTTTGACGTTTCCAAGAGCAGCACATCCGAGCAAGAGCGAACCATTCTGAGAAAACTGCGCGTCTGGATTGCCGCGCTCGCGGTCGCATGTTTAGTTGCCGGAATCGGCATCGGCGCAATGCTGTCGGGCCATCCGACCATTGCGCAGCCAGAGCTCCAGGTCGCGCGCGCGCCCGAAGCGCTCTCCGCCTCGTTTGCCGAGATTGCGAGGCGCGTCGAGCCTGCCGTGGTCAACATCGAAACCACCCAGAACCAGCCTGAAATCAGCGAAAAAGACGAAGACAAAGAAGACCAGTCGGCCACCAATCCGCTGCTCGACATGTTTCGCCGTCAAAGACGTCCGGCACGCGGCGTAGGCAGTGGCTTCATCGTCAATCCGAAGGGCTACATCCTGACGAACCATCACGTGATCGAAGACGCCGCGCGGATCACAGTCGGTTTGCAATCGGGTGAGAAGTATCGCGGCACTGTTGTTGGTGTCGATCCGGAAACGGACGTCGCCGTGATCAAGATCGACGCGCCGAAGGATCTTCCGACAGTCACACTCGGCGATTCCAATGCGGCGCAAGTCGGCGACTGGGTGCTCGCCATGGGTTCACCGTTCGGTCTCGATCAAACCGTCACCGCCGGCATCATCTCGAAGAAAGAACGCGAAACTCCTTTCTTCAACGTCTTCCAGCGTTTTCTGCAAACTGACGCCGCCATCAATCGCGGTAACAGTGGTGGACCACTCGTCAACATGCGCGGCGAAGTGATCGGCATGAACTCGCAGATCGCGACTTCGACCGGCGACTACAACGGCATCGGCTTCGCGCTGCCGGCCAACGAAACGTCGTTCGTTTACAAACAGCTAATCGCGCAAGGCAAAGTGAAACGCGGTTTTCTCGGCATCACGTTGGAAACGGTTCACGATGAGTACGCGAAAGTTTACGGAATGGGCGATGCGAGAGGCGCGATCGTGACGACCGTGTCACCGGAAACAAACGGCCAGCCAACGCCCGCGGCCAAAATCGGTTTGCAGCCAAACGACATCATCGTCGATTTCGAAAATGCTCCCGTGCTGAACGCGCAGGATCTGATTCAGCGCGTCGCGAGCACGCCGGTCGGACAGCAGGTGTCGCTGACGTTTTTACGAGACGTGAACGGGAAACTCGAGAAGAAGACAGTCAGCGTCGCGTTGGGCGAGCGGCCGCCGTTAGCGACGAGTGAATGGGTTGAACCAGGCAGCACGAACCCGAAGTCCAACGATCCGAAAGGCAACGCGCTGCATCTCGGCATCACGCTCGCGGAACTGACACCGCAACTGCTCGCCGACCGTCACCTGACTGGAGTTCAGGGTCTATATGTCAAGGATGTCGATCCGAACGGACTGGTTGCGGAACTGCGCAACCCGGCTGGCGGCGCGATGCTCCAGGAAGGCGACATTATCAATCGCATCAATCGCGCTCAGGTAACGTCGCTCGGAGATTTTCAAAGAGTGTTGAGTGGACTCAAAGCGGGCGATCCGATTGTCTTGAACGTAACGAGGATTCAAAGAGATGTGAAGGGCGATCGACAGTTACCGCTGATCGTCCAGTTTACCTATCAATAGTTTTCGTCCACAGGTTACGCAGATGCCGTAAAAAGTCTGCGTGATCTGTGGATAAGGTGACCTTTGCACGAAAGTTGTTTTGGACTTCTTCTCTGTGCAACCTCTGTGTTCTCTGTGCCTCTGTGGTTAAGAATTGTTCGAAAAAAACAACCACAGAGACACAGAGAACACAGAGGTTGCACAGAGAAGAGCTAAGAGACAGACTCTTCGTGCAAGGCTGGATAAGGATCAAAATACGTTTTATGGCTCAGGCAAAGAAAGCAATTTCCAAAACCAGCGGGAAGCTGGCGGCGCGCAATGCAGCTCGCGCCGCCGTCAAGACTTATCAAAACTACATCAACGGCGAGTGGGTCGGCAGCGAGTCGGGCGAGATGTTTGAGAACATCAACCCCGCTGATAATCGCGACATCGTCGGACGTTTCCCACTCTCGACCAGCGAGGACGTCAATGCCGCAGTCAACGCGGCACAGGGCGCTTTCGATCGCTGGCGCAACACTCCCGCACCTAAACGCGCGGAAATTCTGTTTCGTCTCGGTGAGATACTGATCAAGAACAAGGAACAGTACACCGCCGACATGACGCGCGAGATGGGCAAGGTTCTGAAAGAAGCCGGCGGCGACGTTCAGGAAGCGATCGATTGCACTTACTATACGGCCGGCGAAGGCCGTCGTTTGCACGGCTTCACCACACCCGCCGAGATGCGCGACAAGTTTGCGATGTGCGTGCGCCAGCCGGTTGGGCTTTGCGGTTTGATCACGCCGTGGAATTTTCCGATGGCTATTCCGTCGTGGAAACTGATTCCCGCGCTGATCTGCGGCAACACGGTCGTCATCAAACCGGCCGAAGATACTCCGCTTTCCACTTACAATCTCGTCAAAGCGTGCGAGGAAGCAGGAATTCCACCGGGCGTCGTGAATCTCGTCACGGGCTACGGTGAAAGCGTCGGCGCTGCGATGACGAATCATCCCGCGCTGCGTTTGATCTCGTTCACCGGGTCGACTGAAACCGGCCGCATCGTCGCGTCTGCCTGCGCTGAGCGAAATGCGATCTGTTCGCTCGAGATGGGCGGCAAGAACGCCATCATCGTGATGGACGATGCCGATATCGATTTAGCTGTTGAAGGCGCCATTTGGGGCGCCTTTGGTACGTCAGGGCAACGTTGCACTGCGTCGTCGCGCTTGATCGTTCACAAGAAAGTTTACAAGCAGTTCGTTTCGAAGCTCGTCGAGCACGCGAAAGCGCTGCGCGTCGGCGATGGTGCGGATCCGAAGACCGATGTTGGTCCAGTCATCAACAACGATGCGGTCGAGAAGATCATGAGTTACATCCGCATCGGGCGTAACGACGACGGCGCCACACTCGCTTGCGGTGGCAAACGGCTGACGAAAGGTGACTATGCAAACGGTCACTTCATCGAGCCGACTGTCTTCACTGACGCCACGCCGGACATGCGTATCTCGCAAGAAGAGATCTTTGGACCAGTGACAACAGTGATTCCGACAAACTCGCTTGAAGACGCGGTCCAGATCGCGAACGGCGTTCGTTATGGTCTCTCGGCTGCGATTTACACACAGAACGTCAATCGCGCGTTCAAAGCGATGAACGAGATGTACACCGGTATCTTCTACGTGAACGCTTCGACGATCGGCGCGGAAGTGCACCTGCCGTTTGGCGGCACGAAAGCCACCGGTAACGGTCATCGCGAAGCAGGAACTCAGGTGCTGGATATCTTTTCTGAGTGGAAGTCGATCTATTTCGACTTCAGCGGCAAGCTGCAACGCGCCCAGATCGACCAGGTCGAGTCGCCACAATAAATATTCCCCCGGAGAATAGAACTGTGATTGTTGGCCTGCCCAAAGAGATTAAAGACAACGAATATCGAGTCGGACTGACCCCCGCCGGCGTGCGCGCGCTCAAAGATGCGGGCCATGAAATCAACGTTGAGCTCAACGCCGGCGCGGGTTCGGGTTTTGAAGATTCACTCTACGAACGTGCCGGAGCCACGATTG
>DATNDM010000232.1:0-9854 GCA_035553235.1 Pyrinomonadaceae bacterium
GCAAGCGGCAGCTCACCAATCTCGTCGAGAAACACGGTGCCACCTGAAGCAAGCTCAAACTTACCCTGACGTCGATCGTTCGCGCCCGTAAACGCGCCACGCTCGTGACCGAAGAGCTCGTTCTCGATCAGCGTCTCAGGAATAGCCGCGCAGTTGATGGCGACAAAAGGTTCATCGCGGCGCGGCGAAAGATGATGGACCGCACGCGCGAAAAGCTCCTTGCCCGTGCCTGACTCGCCGAGCAGTAAAACGGTCGCTTCGGTTTGTGCGACGCGTTGCGTTTCACCTACTGCGCGTTTGAGTGATTCCGACTCGCCCAGTATCCGCGGGAAGCCGTAACGACGCGACCACTCTTCGCGCAACAACACGTTCTCAGTTCGGAGTCGCGCCTGTTCGAGTGCGCGCTCGACCAGCAACAGCAGGTGATTGGAATCGACAGGTTTCTGAAGGAAGTCGTGAGCGCCGTCTTTCATGGCCTGCACCGCTTCGTCGATGGAACCGAAAGCCGTCATCACGATCACCGGCACATCGGCATCGGCAGCCCGCGCCGCGCGGAGCACGTCGAGGCCCGAGCCGTTAGGCATCCGCAGATCTGTGAGCACGAGGCGATGACGAGAATTTGCGATCTCGTTGAGCGCAGCGCGGGCGTCAATTGCTTCCGCGACGGTGTAGCCGGCATTCTCGAGGGTCAATCGGAGTACGCGACGGAGGCTGTCTTTGTCTTCGACGAGTAGGATATCGGCCATTCACTACGGATTATACGGCACATCCGTGTATCCGTGCTGATACGAGGCTTTGCCTCAAAGTGGCCTTGCACGAAAAGTGTTTTTTACAACTCTCGGATTCTTCTCTGTGACCTCTGCGTATCTCTGTGATCCAGAATATTTTGACGCAGAGATAGCAGAGATACGCAGAGACCGCAGAGACGACTTCAAATCCCGACAGGACTACTTTTCGTGCAAAGCCCCTCAAAGTCAGGAATTCTGTTGGACCGTGTCCAAAAAAACAATCCTGTCTTCCGAGGCAAAGCCGTGATAGGAACCCAGCTTCCCACGACCGTAACCATAAGTAACACTCACGTCTCGTGCTCCGGCGAAAGCCTGTCAATTTCCACGTAATGCGCACCGGAACAACGCTTGCCAATGATGGACCATGGTTTGGCCCGTCTCGGAGGTAATCGCGTAAATGAAACCCAACAGCAGAACAACGACGCAACAGCGCGGGTTCACCATGACGCAGATGGTGATCACGCTCGCCGTCATCGCGATCGTGTCGACCGCCGGAGTCCTCGGCATCAAAAACGCGCGCGCGGAATTCCGGCTCCAGAACAACGCTCGCCTCTTCGCTTCCTACGTTGAAAAAGCGCGTGCCGATGCCATCCGGCGTCACGCCGCCACGGGCCAGGAATCGTCGATCGAGACGTTTGATGCAGGCACGACCAGTTACGCGATCACCATGGACTTCGGCTCCGGTATCCTGGAAACCCGCACCTTCAACCTCGACTCAGGTCTGAACTTTTCAACCGCGCCCAAAAAGGTGACTTTCGACTGGCGCGGCAGAATCGCGGAAGCGTGGGTGTTCCAGATTCGCAGCGAATATCTCAATCGAAGCCTGCCGGTTGACGTCTCAGGATCAGGCGACATCACCGTCGGCGAACAACACTTCCCTGATCAGCTTATTCCGCCCGTCGAAATAGCCGAAGTCAACGGCGACGTCGACAACTCGACTTCGACACCGACTCCAACTCCGACACCCGATCCGGCTGCCACTCCGCCACTCGACGGCGGGGGCGGCGCCGACGCGACACCGACTCCAACTCCGACACCAACACCAACACCAACCGCCACGCCTACGCCGGCACCTTCCAACAACGGTAATGGCGGCGGTAACAATGGCAATAACGGAAATGGCAACGGCAATCCAACCCCAACACCAACGCCGACCCCAACACCGTCGGCACAGTGCGTCGCATCCATCAGCCCAAGCAGGCTTGAGTTGAGCCAGAGTGACGACACGAAGAAGACCGGATCAGCAGTGTTCACGATGGTCAACGCCACCGGAACGCGAACGATCAGCGCGTCAATAGCCGGCAACGGAAACAGCCTCATTGTTGGATTATCGCTGTTACGAATCGATGGTAGCGGTTCGAGCGTGATCTCCGTGACGACGAAGAATGGTGCGGGCAATCGCGGAACGTTCACCGTCAATGTTTCGGCCGATCCGTCATGCGGTTCGACACAACAGCTCACGGTTTCAGTCAGCAACTGAGGTGAGGGCCATGATGAATCGTCAACGTGTCAACCGCAGCACTGATTCCAAACAGCGAGGCTTCACGCTTCTTGAAGCCGCGATCGCGCTCGTTGTACTCATGATCATCGGACTCGGCATCGCCTCACTCTTCACGTACGCCATCAAGGCGAACAGCCGCGCCGACGATCGCGAACTGGCAATGGCCATCGCGCAAAAGCGGATGGAGTGGCTGCGGAGCATTCCGTTCACTACGCAAACCCGGACGTTCGCATATTCATATCCGAACGGCGGCCTCGCACAGACGAGCCCCGGAGGCGTCACCGAGACGGTAAGTAACGCCGGCCGCCGCTACGTCGTCACCACGATCATTACTGACTTGAGCTTTGTTCCGGCAGGAAACCCGGACGCTCTCGCACCAACGCTTAAGCGTCTGCAGGTTTCGGTTACGCCGTTAGGCGCCGTCACCGCGTTCGAAACTGTAACGATTACTACGCAACGATCTACACAGGTCACCGGCAGCTACTAGCGAGGACTTTTTATGAGTTCGTCGAACAACAAGACCACGAACGGCGGTTTCTCACTTCTCGAACTGCTCATCGCGATGGCCATCACGATGGCGATGATGACGGCCGCGACGACGCTGCTCGCCAACGCGTTGCGTGTGCGCAGCCGTGAAAATCAAAAATCCGACGCGCTCGCCGACACACAACGCGCGCTCAACATCATGTCGCGGGAGATCGCGAACGCCGGCTTCAACCTGACGAACAACGGCATTGTCGCGGCTGACTCCGGCTTACACGAGATTCGTGTCCGTTCAAATCTCAACCGGTACGACTACGACCCGTTAGTGACTGCCGACTCACGAAACAACGTTCAGGACACGGGCGAAGACATCACGTATTTTCTCAACGCTGCCGACAATACGATGTACCTCGCTCGACATGACAAGTATGGAACCGGCAGCACCGTGCTGGCGAACCGCATCGACAGCATGAACATTCATTATTTCGATCGGCAGGTGACTTACACCGCACCGCCGGCCGGCTCTGATATCACCGGCCCATCCGCCGCTGAAGTGTCACCCGCAAATGCGAAATACATCGTGATAGCAATATCGGTGACGCTGGATGCAGTTGGACAGCCGAATTCACCGGGCTATCAACCGCCGTACACAGTCCTGCTTTGTTCGGACGTCATTCTCCGCAACACCGACCTTTGGAGTTACTAGAATCATGAGATCACACTATCGGACTCCGATTTACGAAAGCCGCGCCGGTGAACGTGGCGCCGCGCTGATCACGGCGGTCCTGCTTTCACTGTTGCTCCTGGCTGCCGGAGGAATCCTGATTCTGACTTCGACGATGACCGGCGTCACCGCACGTGATTCGACGGCTGAGATGCAGGCTTACTACGCCGCGGAAGCAGGTATTGCCAGAACGCTGGAAGTCTTGCGTGGAAACGTGCAGTCGAGCCCGACCGGCACACGCGCTTCGTTTCACAACGTCCTTTGTTCACCAACTGTATGGACCACGACGGCTGGAGGATACGTTAACGTTGCTGCGGACGGCGGCACCCGCTTTAAAGTCACTTCGATTTTCGATCCGGATAACCAGGTTAGTTGGACCCTGGATCCGAATGAAAACACCGCGACGAAGTGTGCGAACGCCGCCTATAAACCGAACCGCCTCAGGATTCGAGTGTCAGGAGTCGGAACGAGAGACAGTAAGAAGAACATGGAGCTCGTGATTGATCGTTACACGCTCGAGTATGACGTGAAAGCGACGGTCACTTTGCCGAATGGTTCGGGCACACCAATCGGTTTTGACCTGGGCGGCAGTAATGTGACGTCGACGTCTGGTACGGACTTGTCCGGCAGCGGAAATACGATCGCGGCATTTGCGGTGAGTAATCCTGATTACAACACGACGAACAATGTGATCGATGGCTGTCATGCGGATGGAAGTAATTGCAACGGCAGCGGGCCGAATGTTTTTCCCGGCGATCCGGCCGTGCTTAGTGGCTCAAACACTCCATCGTTCCTTGAATCAGTCGCGAAGGCGCGAACGTTTCTGTATGGCAGTGAAGGAATGAAGCAGTCAGCGATCAACCAGGGACGATATTTCACGACTGGTGCGGCTGCTATCGCGAGTACGGCGGGTCTGGGCGCGAACAATCCCGATGGTGTGTTCACGTTTGTTGACGGCGATCTCGTGCTTGGACCAGGCAATCCCACCGGGCAGGGAACTCTGATCGTGACCGGCAAGCTCACGCTCGACGGAAACTTCAATTTCAACGGTGTGATCATGGTGCTCGGTACGGGCGAGGTTAACCGCAGTGGTGGTGGCTCTGGAAACATTTACGGCGCGATCTTCGTCGCGAAGTTTCCTACGAGCGGAGCGGACACGGATCAGTTTGGTGCGCCGGTCTTTAATACAAACGGCGGCGGCACCGCGAATATCCAGTACAGCTCAGACGCGGTCGACAAGGCGAAAGCTGTGGGTGGTCACGCGGTCAAAGGCATCCGGGAATACTGATTTTGTTAGCGGCTAAATACGGGTCTGGAACCGGGCGTGCTTTGATTCTTTAGTACATCAGGTACAACGAGAATCGTCCGCTGCTGTTGCGGTGCCGCACGCCGTGAGAGCAGTTGGACGGTAAAGCGCCCCGTCCATCTTCGGATGCCGGGGCGCACTTTCTTTAACCACAAAAAACACAAGGGCACCCCACAAAAAGCACAAAATAAAACCGGAACGATCTCCGGTGTAGAGCAATTTCAATAATTCCTTTTGTGCTTTTTGTGGGCTGCCTTTGTGCCTTTTGTGGCTACTGATTTGATCGTGAAGGTGGCTCGTACTCTTCGCTGTCCGCAACCGTGCTTTCAGTCTTCGAGAGTTGCATCGAGAGCATCAGCGGTTTGTAGTTGAAGGGCTTTGGCCCACCACGCGTGTTCTGCGTCAGCATCACGAGATAGTCCTGGTTCTCCCGGAAGCGCCAGACGCTGCCGCGCTGGTTCATGATCACAAACAACAGCACCTCGCCATTCGCAGCCTGCATCTGCCCGACTAACGAACTCGCACCGCCATCGGTCCGCGCCAGCGTGCCTGTCTTGGCAATGACGCTGCCGCGCCACGCGAGACCAGTAAAGCGATCCTCGAGCGTTCCCGGATCGACACCAGCCACCGGCATGATGGCTGAAGGCGTGAGCCCGTGCTTCTGCAATTCCAAACGCAGTTCGCGATATATCTTCATCATGACTCGCGGCGAGATGCGGTTGACGCCGAGTCCGCTCAACGATGCGATCCTGAGGTCGTCAGGCCCGAGATGGAGCTGCGCCGTGAGTTGTTGCCGAACGGATTCAGGTCCGCCGAGTGCTTCGCCGATCCGCTCGGCCATGAAGTTGTTGGAATAGCACAAGAGCACTTTGAGGATGTCGACGAGCTTAGCTGATCTTTGTGTCAACAACAGTTTCGCAGACGCCGGCGCCGGAGCGACGTCAACGGCGCCCATCACCGCGACGCTCGGCACCGTCGCCAAACTGGCGTGATCGTTCAGCACCGTGCGTTCGTAGTTCCACGCGCGCATGGCTTCCGCACTGCGACGCGTTGTATCCAGCGTGTCGTACAGACGTTCGCCGGAGCGCTGGGCCGAGGCGCTGAAGTTCATCGTGAATCCGGGCGCGACGAAGAGATCGCCGCTGACCTGCCTGATACCGAGTTGGTTCAACTCGCGCGCCAGCAGCACGCCGTGTTCGTAGTGAAACGACGGATCCCGTCCGGAGATGTAAAGATTACCGTTGACGATACCGGTCGCTTTGTCTAGCACGCCATCGGTCCAAACGCCGGTGGCGAAGCGATGGTCCGGACCGAACGTTCGCAGCGCCACGAGCGCGGTGGCGAGTTTCATCGTCGAAGCCGGATTGAACTGTTCGTTCTCCGCTTGCGAAGCGACGATCTTGCCGTCGAGAGTCTCGATCAGCACGCCTTGCAGACCGTAGAGCGGTCTCGCTGTTTCTGACGGCGATGGACTTGGACTTGGTGAGGGCGAGGGACTCGCGACCGGAACTTGAGCGAACGTCGCTGAAGCTAAAAAAAGGTAAACGTAGATCAGCCAACTCGCTCTAATCACATTCTGCATCATACCAAAACGGCTAGTTCAAGTCGTTGACAATGTTTCCGGCACGCTCATAGAATCGATGTATTGACAAACTACAGTGCAACGCAATCAAGAACCCGTCACAGTTGAAAGAGTGGTGGCCACTCACCGAGCGCGACGCAAAGAGATCCGCAAGCGGCTCCGTGAGTTTCACGATGTTTGGCGCAACGGTTCTGACGCCAGGCTTTGGGAAGAACTGGCCTACTGCATTTTCACTGCCGGTGCTTCAGCGCGCATGGGACTGAATTCAGTAGACGCCGTGCGACCACTGTTGCTCAAAGGCGATTCGGACGAGATGACCGCCGCTCTGAAAAAAGCCGGCGCCCATCGCTTCCCCGTGGCGCGACCGCGTTACATTGTCAGTACCAGAAACTATTTTCACGCCGACTGCGGCATGGCGCTGCGGCAGCGTTTGCGATCGTTTTCAGACCCACTGGAACGGCGCGACTGGCTGGCCCAGGACAAGCAGGTCAAGGGACTGGGTTACAAAGAGGCCAGCCACTTTCTCAGAAACATCGGCGTTAAAGGTCACGCGATTCTTGATAAACACGTGATGCGATGTTTGGCTGAAATCGGAGTGATCGATTCAGCCAAGCCACCTTCAACGCGAAGGAAGTACCTCGAAGTTGAGCAGCAACTGGTTGGGTTCGCGCGCGACGTCGGGATAGATTTCGACGAGCTCGATCTGGTGCTCTGGTCCATGAAGACAGGAGAGGTCTTGAAGTAGCAGTGCCAGTCACGAGATACATGCTTGGATCGGGTCAGTACCACCTCGCGGTAGCGGGTGGGTGCGTAGCCGTGAGGCGACTGACCTCATCACCGCAGGCCTAAGGGCCGCGCACCCACCCGCTACCGCGAGGTGGTACTGACCCGATCCAACTCAGGTCTCTGCTGGCCACAGGTGCATACGCGAGGATGACGATTACTCAGGAAGTGTGAATCATGCAAAGTAATCATCAGAAGTATTTTTTGCGGATGGCGGCCTTCAGCGTGGCCGCCTTCGTGCTTTGTTTTGCCTTTGCCGGCGTCACGAACATAGCATTCGCCAAGGTTGACAAAAAGGCTTACGCCAAAGGTTATCGTGCGCTGCGCAAGGGCGACTTCGAACAGGCCGAGAAGATCTTTCGCGACCTGCTCGTCAAGGACGCGCATGATAACGACGCACGGTTGGGCCTGAGTTTTACCTTGCTGAAGCAGAGAAATCTGCAGGGCGCTTACGACAACGCCGCACGCGTGATCATGGTCGAGCCACTCTCCGCGCGCGCGCACGCGCTCCTCGGCACCGCGATTCTCGGCGCCGGTGAGTTTGGCCTGTCGGTGGAAGAGTTCAAAACCGCGCTCGCGCTCGATCCAAACGAAGCGCTCGCCGTCTCCGGACTCGCGATGGTCGATATGTACGAGAATCGTTTGCCACTGGCGCTGCCCGGACTGCGCAAAGCAGTCAGCATGGATCCGGAAGAGCCTGACTACGTTTTCAACCTGGGCCAGGCCGCCGCGCGCAGCGAGAAGTACAAAGAGGCTGCCGACGCTTATGAACGCTTTCTCCAGATTTCACCCAGGACCGATACCGACCGGCGCGCTCGCATTACGGGCCTGATCGAGTTTCTCCGTTACCTCGGCCGGCAGGGCTCACTTTACGTGCCGAGTGGTGAATACCGTTCGACTGTTCCATTCGAAGCAAGTGACAATCGTCCCATTCTCGAGGTTCGGATCAACGGGCAGAAGACGCCGCTCAAATTCGTGCTCGATACCGGATCGGGCATGTCCGTTATCTCAGAGCTGACGGCGAAACGACTCGGCATCAAGCCGGTGGCGAAGGGCGGCCTCGCGCGTGCGGTCGGCGGCGGTGGAAAGTTTGAGATCGTCTACGGTTTTCTCGATTCCATCGAGATTGGCAATGCGAAGGTCTCGAATGTTCCGGTTTACATTCGCAGGTTCTTCGACGATCACCTGCCCGTTGATGGTTATCTCGGGTTGTCGGTAGTGTCGAAGTTTCTGACTTCGATCGACTATGGAATTCGCCGCATGTCGCTCGTGCGGCAACACCAGGTCGAGGAGTTGGCGACGTGGACCACCGTGCGTCCATCCGAGAGTGTTCAGTCGTTGCTTCCGGTTGCGCCAAACGATGGCGCGTGCGAAGTTCCACTGCGAACGACGTCGAGCGGTTTTCTGAGTGGTGAGGTCGGACTTGACGGTTTCAATAAGAACGTTAACTTTATAATTGACACGGCGGCCAGCATCACCGTGATTTCAGAGAAGCTTTCGCAGGAAGAGAGCCTGCTCGAGCTGTTGCAGCCGTCGAAGATGCGTGTGTTTGGCGCCGCGGGCGTGACGGAAGATGTAAAGCTGTTGCAACTGCCACGACTGAGTTTGGGTGTGAGTAAGCTCGAGAAGATCAATGCGGCGGTGCTCGATCTCGAACCGGTGAACGAGACGGCCGGCTTTACGCAGGCGGGCATTTTAGGTGGTAACTTCCTGCGACACTTCCGCATCTATTTTGACTTTGCCAGGGGAGCAATGCGTTTGGAACCTTTGAACCAGAAACCGAAGGTCGTCGAGAATACCAATCCGGAAGCGGTACTAACTCCATGAAGCAAGCTCTTTATTTGGAGACATCCGTGATTGGCGCTTACCTCGATAATGGTGAGCCATTCCGGCGTGACTTAACGATCAGATGGTGGGAACACGAGATGCCTGACTATCGCGCGGTAGTTTCACCGCTCGTGTCGGCAGAGTTGACGCGTTTGAAAGAACCACACCGCACGTCGTACCTGAAGTTGATCAGCAATCTCGAGCAGGTTGATCTGACTGAAGAGGCGGCGATTCTTGCGGAAGGTTACATTTCGCGCGGTATCTTTCATCGCAAGTACATTGCTGATGCCCTGCACGTGGCGATTGCGTCGGTTCACAAGATCGACTATCTCGTGACGTGGAACTTCGGTCATCTGGCGAATGTGCGCCGGCAAGCGCGCATCAAGTTGTTCAATACGGCCGCAGGATTTTATGTGCCGATGATCGTGACGCCGGAGTTTTTAGTGTCTGAAGCTACGGAGCAAGTGACATAATCCACAGATTACGCAGAGTACACAGAGCAACCCCATTACTGAATTCTGTGCAATCCGGTTAAGCTGTGGATGAAAATGTTTATGTATCGTCGACCAAAATTTTTAGAAGTCCTGCACACGATCCGCGAGGAGATGTCGCGCGAAGCTGACTACGATGTGGATCTTTTTGCGGAGATGGTGCGCTCCGGAGTACAGCCGTCGCATGGTCCACAACGAGTCATCCGCGGCTTCCGAACGCGCGCGCCTCGTGCGGAAAATAATAACGGCAAACCCACGAAGCATAGACAGCGAAAGCGCAGCGCGTAATAATGTGCGCAGCAACCAGCATCGATAAATGATGAACCCTACTTTTGAGACGATCGGTTTAGAGGTTTCGAGCGAGAAGGC
>DATNDM010000233.1:0-4187 GCA_035553235.1 Pyrinomonadaceae bacterium
GTCGCGTCGTCGCTGCGCGTGCACGCGCGATGGGCATGTTGATTGTCGCTTACGATCCCTTCATCGCGCCCGAGCAGGCACGCGATCTCGAAATCGAGCTCGCGCCGCTCGATGACGTCTACACGCGCGCTGACTTTCTCACGGTCCACACCCCGCTCACGCCCGAAACGCGTGGTCTCGTGGATCGCGAAGCACTCAGCAAGATGAAGAAAGGTGCGCGGATCATCAACTGCGCACGCGGCGGGCTCGTTGACGAAGACGCGCTCTACGAAGCGATAACGAGCGGCGCCATTGCGGGCGCGGCCCTCGACGTTTTCAGCCAGGAACCACCGCCCGCCGATCATAAGCTGCTGCAACTCGATCAAGTGATCGTCACGCCTCACCTCGGCGCGTCGACGAAAGAAGCGCAGGAAGGCGTTGCGTTCACGGTCGCGGAACAGATGCGCGATTACCTTTTGACGGGCGTTTTGCGTGGCGCGGTGAATGTGCCGGCGATTGGAATCAAAGAATTCAATCTGGTCCAGCCATACGTCACGCTCGCGGAGAGCCTCGGGCGCTTTCAGGCGCAGCTTGTTGACAAGCCGGTGAGCGAAGTCAGAATCGAGTTTGCCGGTGAGATAGTCGACATGGACGCCGCGCCGGTGACGCGCGCGTTTCTCGCCGGCCTGTTGCGCGACGTGAGTGCGCGCGTGAACGTGGTCAACGCGTTTCTGATCGCTGAAGAGCGTGGTATCAAAGTCACGACGACTTACATTCGCAGCACTGGTGACGTGACGCCAGCCATTCACACCGAGATCAGAGCGGGCCAATCGACGCAAAGCCTGGCCGGAACGCTTTTCGGCTATGGCGGACAACGCCGCGAAGGGCGGATAACGGAGATCGACGGCTTTCATCTCGAGGCGACGCCGCATGGTCACATGCTCGTGACGCGCAATCACGACGTGCCCGGCGTCATCGGCGGCATCGGCACGATCCTGGGCCAGGGCGGCGTTAATATCAGCCGCTTTCATCTCGGCCGTCGTGAACGCGGTGGCGAAGCGATGGCCGTGATCGAGGTCGACGCTCCGCTGAGCAAAGACACTTTGCAGTCGCTGCGTTCGCTCGAACAGGTCATCTCAGCGCAACCGATCGATTTATAATCCTGTTAATCTCGTAATCGTCGTTTAGTTTTTGCCACAAAAAAGGACACAAAGCACAAGTGTCATAACAGATCCTGCTTTGTCTGTTGTGACTGTTGGCGACGAGACCAGCGCGTACGCGTGGTATGCCCTCGGCTTGTTGACGATGGTCTCGCTGCTCAACTATCTGGACCGGACGCTGATCTACATTCTCTTTACTCCGATCAAGAACGAGATGTCGTTCAGCGACTTTCAGCTCGCACTGCTCGGCACGACTTCGTTCGTCATCTTCTTCACAGTGCTTGGCGTTCCGTTTGGCAGGCTTGCTGATCGTAGTTCCCGCAAAAACATGATCGCGGCAGGCCTCGCAGTCTGGAGTCTCTTCTCGGGTCTGACGGGATTCGCCAACGGTTTCTGGTCACTCTTTTTTTGTCGCGTGATGGTGGGCGTTGGTGAGGCGACGCTCGGGCCCGCGGCGCTCTCATTGTTGAGCGATTACTTTCCGCCGCGGATGCGCGCGAGTGTCCAATCGATCTATGCGTCCGGAATCAGCATCGGCGCCGGCCTCGCCTTCTTTCTCGGCGGTTCGATCGGACTAAAGTACGGCTGGCGCACCGCGTTTTATTTCCTCGGCTTTCCGGGTCTGTTCTTCGCCGTGCTCGTTTACCTGTTGCAGGAACAAAAGCGCGGCCGCACCGAAGTAACCACAGCCAAATACACGAGCGACGATTGGAAACTGCTACTCCGATCGGTGCCCCTGCGTTACCACTACGCCGGCTATGCGCTCTTTGCGATTGCGGCCAACAGCCTCTCGATCTGGGGACCCGCATTCTTCACGCGCGCGCACAGCTACACTATTCAAACGCTCGGCATCGTGGCCGGACTTACGTCGCTAACCTTCGGAATTCCCGGAACACTGCTCGGCGGTTTTCTCGCCGATCGACTACGACGCGTTGGACCGGGCGGCCGCATGCAGCTGGGCGCGATTTCTGCACTGCTGGCGGTCCCGTTCTGGATCATTTTGTTGTTTTCGAACAGCGTGCCGTGGTTGTTGGTGGCCCAAGCCGTCCTGCTCGTTTTTTCGTTGATGTGGATCGCGCCCGCAATGGCCGACGTGCACGAACTGACTGGTCCACACCTGCGCGGTCTCGGTGTGGGCGCGTTCCTCTGCCTCGTGCACATCGCCGCTTACGGTATTGGATCACCTCTGATCGGAAAGTTGAATGATCTGCTCGGCGCGGCGACAAATCCCGGCATGATGAGGTATGGATTCTTAGTGAGTACGAGTTCCTGTCTGATCGCCGCGATCTTGCTTTGGCGCGGCAGCAAAACCGCCGGTTGAAACGGATCTCTAAGACGATTCACGCAGATCACGAAACAGGCGTGCAAGGTCGGCGGCCTGGTAGTTTGCGTTGAGGCCGCTGGGATTGGGCAGGACCCAGAGGCGCGTGTTACCCATGCGTTCTTCCTGTGGGCCAACGACGGCTTTCGGTTGATTGAAGGCGGTGCGATATGCGCCGAGGCCCAGCACCGCGAGGATGCGCGGGCGATACCGCAGGACCTTCGCTCGCAACCGTTCACCTCCGGCCACGATTTCTTCTTTCGTCAACATGTCTGCTGACGCGGTCGTACGCGGCACGACATTCGTGATGCCATATCCGCTCTTCAATAACTCACGCTCATCAAACGGCGACAACAGTTGATCCGTGAATCCAGCGGCATAGAGCGCGGGCCAGAAACGATTGCCGGGGCGCGCGAAGTGATGGCCCACGGCCGCCGTGTAAAGACCCGGATTGATTCCGCAAAACAGCACGCGCAGATCCGGTGCGATCACGTCGCGAACTGTCTTCTCCGTCGCGGCGAGTAGTTGCGCTTTTGTCGGTTTCCAGGGCTTGGTCACGCGCGGTCAGTAGACGTCGAAATGAGTTTGTCGTGAAGTACTCTGTTTCGAAACGCGATCGATGAGAGTAACGCTGAGCAGATAGCGGCCGGGCAACAAGTCGCCCAGTGGAATTTCCGCGGCGTAGGGGAGTCGTGAGAGATCGGTAACGCCTTCGGGGTTGATCTTGCGCAGGGCGGTCGTGATCACCGGCTGGTCATCGCGAATCACCTGCACCTGCACCGCGACGTCGGGCTGTTTATCGGCGGATGATAACGCGGCGTTGTAAGCGAAGATCAAAAACCGCAACGTCGATTCACGCTGAAAGCGATGACTGGCGCTGAGCGCAACGGGATTGGTACCGCCAGTGTTGGAAACGTTCGTCATCATCGCCTGCGTGCGTTCACCCAAAAGCAGACTGCTCATCGTGAGTTTCTTGGTCGCGAGATTTGGTATCTCGATCCACGCGTGCGCGCTGCCCACTTTCCCGCTCTTGTCGTCACGCGCCGCGACACGTACCTGGTAAATCCCCGGCGGCAACTTCGCGGGATAGGTGAACATGATGTCGTTACGATAATTCTGCGCCTTTTCGAGCGATGGCGCGGTAGTCACGATACGATCCATGAAACTGTCTTTGATTGCGCCTTTGTCGTCAAAATAGACCGCAGTCAGATCGATGACGGCCTGGATTTTTCCATCAGCTTGTTCGCCAAAGACGACAAACTCGCCGGGAATGTGAATCGCGGTCGAGAGCGTCGGGCCCGTGTTAGGCACGTCGTAATAGTCGGCGCTGAGCAGGATAGGAAGACTGCGCTCGGGATATGGCGCCGCGATCGACTCGCGCAGCTTAGCGGGCGCGGCTTTAGTCGGGGTTGGCTTTGGTTCCGCTTTCGCTACCGCCGGCGTGGGCGTCGGATCTAAATCAAAGTACCCTTTTCGCACTCGCACGATCAGATCAGGTCGATTGATCAACTTCACTTCGAGATTTCGAAACCGGCTCTTCTTGTCTGACTCGGTGTCAGGTTTCCACGCCAGCAAATAATAAGTTGAAGTCTCTTTGATTGCGGGAGCGAGGCCTTGTTTCAGATCGTTCGTGTTGAAGATCGCCTTGCCGCCAGTGTCGACCGCAAGCGCGTTTAGACCATCCTGAGTTGCGGCGAGTTCCTGATTATTCGAGAGCAGCAGCCGTC
>DATNDM010000234.1:0-15638 GCA_035553235.1 Pyrinomonadaceae bacterium
ATCTTCGACTTCAGCGGAGCCGTAAGCCGTCAAAACAACGATACGCGTCTGCGGATTGTGTGCTCGGATCAGCTTGATCATATCGAGGCCGTCCTGGCTGCTGGTCATGGTGAGACGCAGATCCTGAATGACGACTCTGTAGTTTGTGGCGTCGAGTAGCTTTTCGGCTTCTTCCAACTCGGAAGCGGTGTCGACTTTATAACCCTGCAAAGAAAAGTATTCGCTCATCGAGAAGCAGATTGACTCTTCATCGTCGACCACGAGCAGACGCGGTATCGGCGTCTCTCTCAGCGATCTTTCATCCCGGCCGAGCCATATTTGTTTCAACCGGCCGGAGACTTTTTTAAGCGTTCCAAATCGACTCTGCTTCACGGGGCACACCAGCAGTAACACACTTCAACCTGTTAAAATTTTGCGAGGGTACGTTTTAGCTTTCGAAATGCTCATCGTCGCCACTCCGCACAGATAAACGATGAGGCCAAGATTACGGTTCCTGTAGCTTGGCCGAAAGCTAGATTGCTATCGCAGCCCGCACATTAGGCCGCTGTGTGGCTGGTCCATTTCTGCCAGAAATACTTTGCGAGGCCGGTTTGGTAATTATGTAGAGCAGAACTTCGCATACCTCGCGCGTGCCTGTGCCAATCGTGTTCCCCTTCTCATCCTGCAGTGCGTAGATCCGCCCGTTTGCGTCGAGGGGAAGGATCATTGGTTCAGCGTACATTAAAGGTTCTCCCTTAAATAGTTCGGGCTCTAATAAACGTTCGCCCTTTTAATAACGTGCTAATAAATGCAACTGGACGACCTGGCACCCTCAAACGAGGGTGCCAACCCATCCTACTTTCTACGACCGGAAGCGTTTTCTTACGGCTCCAGCCACACCAAGCAGACCCGTACCGAGCAAAAACATGCTGGTTGGCTCGGGAACCGGATTGGTGCTGGTGATTTGTCCCTGTACCGTGGTGATTCCATTGTTTGACGCCGGAGGCACCAGGTTCAGAGGATTGTTCGTGATTGCGTAAGTAACGTTACCGATAGTGACTGAAGTGACGGTGAAATTGACCACTCCACTACCGGAGTTACTTGCGCTGAAACTTCCACTAAAAGTCGCCGAGAAGCTGTCGCTGCCGGCGACCGGGATGGTTTGCGTGATCGTAAGCGTGAACGTGCCGGAAGCATTGATAACACCGTTGCCGCTGACGAAGGTTTGGAAATTACCGAAACTGGAACCCGTGGGAGTATTCAAGCTGGTCGATCCCAGTCCAGTAAAGGTGATCATGAGAGCGTTGCCCATGCCACCCAGAAAAGTTACAGAGTTTGTGCCGCTACCACTGCATCCACCGCAGGTGAAGACACCTGAGGTGGAGAATGTTACCGGGTCAGCTTTAGCCTCTGCCATTCCGAGTGACACAATTGCCAGAAGCAATGCGCTCATGAGGGATGTCTTTAAAACACCTTTCATGGTTGCTCCCCTTTATCTTTCGCTTCGATTACGTCCGCACAAACCCTGAGCCAGGGAACGTTGATCGTTGCTGGGCTGTGGCACCCGGTTTATGGTCAATGTCTCCCACAACAGCGGGCAACGCTGTTGTGAAAGACACACACTTGTAAAGATATGAGTTAAATAGTCCGAAAAGAGCGCCGCTTCCAGACTACTTCCTTCGAAATCTCCTGCGCACACCTGTTGCGATGCCGATCAGACCGGTGCCCAGCAGCACCATGCTGGCTGGCTCGGGTACCGTTTCGGCAATGTCACCGCCACCAAGTCGAACCTGTCTCACGTCTGAAAAAACAGCGCCATTGATTGCGGTCAAACTGATCGATTGAATCAGTTGTCCGTTTATGGCCGTCACCGTGAAAAAGTTCTGACCGTTGGCGTCAACGGTAAAATCATCTTCAAAGAAACCGCCGGTGATGTTGATGCCCTCTACGTGAATCAGCACCGAACCAGACGTTGAAGCATTGATGTTGAAGACGGCACGCGTAAAGGTGTCGTTATTAGCCAAACCAAATGTCAGTTGAGTTAAGGCTGTATTGCCCGTGCCTCCGCTGACTGTCGCCTGACCGGACGGATTGGCGTTCAGCAATCCGCTACCGCTTGAAGATGTAAAGTTGACCAGAAGATTGTCTGGACCAACTGTACCGGTTACCGTGAGCACATTCGTTGCAGGATTTAGAAGCACATTGTCGGTGCCCTGGTTATTGACGCCAGTCACAACAACGATGTCAGCTTTCGCAGTTCCTGCTACTATGCTGATGATACCCAGCACCGCTAACGAAAATATTACCCTCTTCAGGGACCCTATTCGGGACATCTGAATACCTCCTTGTTCTTTGGACTCCCTGATTGGGGGAGCACAATTCAGTTGTGGGAGGTCTGAAATCAACAGAGCAAAGCGGGCAATGCAAGCTCTAACGATCTCAACCAAAAACACTCGGATACCTTCCCCCGAGCACATACGTGTACTTAGCACTGCTTCATTGGGTAATCGCTGGGCTATTCACCCAGCGATGTCCCCGCAAACTATTTCTTCGCAAAACGGCGTCGATAACCAGCCGCAACTCCGATGAGACCGCTGCCCAGCAGCAACATGCTGGCTGGTTCGGGTACTGACTGAGTCTCTGGAGGCGTCGCGGTCGTGCCGAACTGGATCACAACATTGCTGAATGTTGAATTAACCGTGACTCCAGGAACGACAAGCGTAAGGGTTAGAGTCCCGACCAAGAACGGATTGTGCGGATCGTTGCCGGTGATGCTGCCGTTGGCATTTGCATAAGCTCCACTTCCCGTACCACCGATTAGTGTTTGATCCGGACCAGCAGGCGAACTAATGCCAAATGCGCAGATCACACAGGCCGTAATCGTGGAGCCACTGTGTCCACCAGCCCATCCGGTTGGATTGACCGCGCCTGCGAGCGTGGCAGTTCCATTAGCCGCGATGTTGGTTGACTGTGTGCTGTTGCTTGCGGAGAGCGAAACGGCGCCGCCGTTATAACCGCTCACCTGAAAGTAAACGCCACTGACGTTTTGAATAACACTCACGACCTGGGCGTTAGTCAAATTGTTGTTAAGTGTGATGGTTACCGTTCCATTGCCTGCGACAATGGTGCCGGTAACATTTGTCGTACTGCATCCCGGTCCAGTGCATACTGAAATCGGATCGGCCTTCGCGGTACCGTGGGTCATTGCAAGAATCCCAAAGACGGCGAGGGCCAGCAATGAGTTCTTGAGGTTCCAAAACCTGGGCATTTCAGTCTCCTTAGGGGTAAACAATTCCTACCGTTTCCAGGCCGCAGCCCTGGAAATGGATCAATTGTATTGAGGCGTGTATAGGAGAGCGAAGCGGGGCAAGTGCGGCGCTCAAAAATACCTGCCAGACAAACCTCTCGGTCGGGTCGAGAGAATGATTACGCTTGGCACGTGCCCGCTTTTAAGCAAAAGGCGGGCCAACACTATGCATTGTTTGGATTTGCGGAAATCCAGCGTTTTTATGTGGGTCAATTGAGGTTGGTCCAGCAGATTAGATCCGGGACGTCCAGTATCTGGACTAAAGTCTAGACTTTGGACGTTGAGATTTGATGCTTCTTAATCTTTTGATAAAGTGAGCTGCGCGGGATTCCGAGACGCTTGGCTGCCTTCTCCACACGCCCTCGTTCCTCTTGCAGCACGCGTTCGATGTGCTGCTTTTCGAGCTCGATGAGAGTCAGATTCGTGTCGAAAAAGGGAGCGCTGAGCTGTGCATGACCGTCGAAGTGAAGATCGTTAAGTGTGATGTGTTTCTGTTCACTCAACAAGACCGCGCGTTCGATAACGTTACGTAGCTCGCGGATATTGCCGGGCCAGGAGTAAGCTTGCAGCGCTTGCATACAGCTGTGGTCCAACTTCAACTCGCCGCGGCCCAGATCTGCGGAAACTTTGTCGAGAAGGTACTGGGCCAGCGTGGGAATATCTTCGATTCGTTCGCGTAACGATGGGAACGATAACGGTATCGTGCTGATGCGGAAGTAGAGATCATCGCGAAAGCGTTTCTCGCGCACGAGCTGTCCGATGTCCTGGTGCGTGGCGGCAATCAATCGCACGTCGACTTGCCGATCTCGAACATCACCTAACCGTCTGAAACGTTTCTCTTCGAGGACCTTCAACAGCTTGGGCTGTATCTGAAGATCGACGTCGCCGACTTCATCGAGAAAGATCGTGCCGCGATGGGCCACTTCAAAGAGTCCCTGTTTCGAAGCAGTGGCACTCGTAAACGCGCCTTTCTCGTGACCGAATAATTCCGTTTCGAGAAGTTCTCGGGTGAGCCCCGCACAATTGAGATCGACGAACGCTTCGTCGGCACGCGGGCTGTTCTCGTGTAGCCAGCGCGCGAGGACGCCTTTACCCGTGCCGGTTTCACCAAGAATCAGCACCGGACTTTCGGTCGACAAAAGCTTGCGCGCCTGATCTCTGAGTGCGCGAATCGCTGCACTCGTACCGATGAAGGGATCGATAGCCTGGCGAGACTGTCGCGATTTGCTGGCGAGTTGTTTGTGATAGTTGCGCTGTTTTTGCAGTAATCGTTGCAGGATCACGAGCAGTGTCGGGAGTTCGAGAGGCTTAGTTAGAAACTGTTCCGCGCCTTCCTTGATTGCCCTGACCGCGAGATCAATGGAGCCGTGTGCGGTCAGGACCAGCAGCGGAATTCCCGCGTCGATCTCACGCAGTCGTGGTAGCAGATCGAGCGCAGTGCCATCCGGGAGCATGTAGTCAGCAATGACGATGTCGGGGCGCGAAGAGCGGAACAGGTGCTGCGCATCCTGGCAGCTGTCCGCCTCTTCGATTTCGTATCCGTGTTGCTCGAGGAAATCACGGATACCAAACCGCACTCCTGATTCATCGTCAACAACCAACACCTTGTTCCTGGACATCAAGAATCTCCCTCGGATGGTATTGGAAATCTGGCTATCATACAGGCTCCACCTTCAGGATTATTCCCGGCAATCAATTTTCCGCCGTGTTCCTGCATGATGCGTTGCGCAATCGCCAAACCCAGCCCCGTCCCGCCGCGTCGTTTTGAGAAAAACGGCTCGAATATCTTCGTGAGTTCTTCCGCGGGTATCCCAGCGCCGGAATCCTTGATCGCACACTGCACCCACTCGAAATTCCCGTCGTTGACTCTCTTTGCTTCGATAGTGACCGAACTCTTCTGCGGTGAATGTTGAATCGCGTTCTCGATCAGATTTACAAATACTTTGGAAAGCCTGCGACGGTCAATCCTGACCTTCGGCAGCGAGTCTTCGATTTTGCTCTCGAGATTAACCTGGGCTACTTCGGCAGCCGGCGAACAGGCGCGGACTGAGCGCGCGATCATCTCTTCCATCGAAACGAGATACAAATCGCCCCGGAACGGCTTGCCGTACTCTAGCAGTTCTTCCATCAAAATGGTGAGACGCCCGATCTCGTCGCGCAGTACGTTTGTGTAACGAAGGTATTCCGTGCGGTCGCTGAAGCGTGTTTCAAACGCATCAAGTATCGAAGAAATTCCGAACAGCGGGTTTCTAACTTCGTGCGCGACGCCCGCCACGAGCGACCCCAGCAGCGACATCATCTCGCTTTGACGCAGCGACGCTTCGAGCTCAGCACGCTTCGTAATGTCCTGCGCGATCAGAATCGCGCGCTCGCCAAACGAGCCGAATTCGCTAATGTGATAGACGGTGATGGCCCATGTCTTACCGTTCGTCTCGTCTTTGATTTCTTCAGCCGCGGGTGCTGGATACTCGCGCAGGCTCTCGATCATTTCGGCGGCCTTTTTCCACGGCTGGTTTTCGCCGAGCTCGCCGACTGTTTTCGCGAGGATCTGTTCCGCCTCGATGCCGACGATCTGCTCCGCCGCCTGGTTCGATCGTTTGATATTTCCCGCAAGATCGACGATGAGCACTGGGAAGTCGATCGCGTTGAACGTCTGCCGCCATTCCATCGCCGACTGTTGCAGCGACGTGTGCAGACGTTGTTGTTTCTCGTCGAGAAGTTTTCGTTCGGTGACGTCGTTGACGATCACGAGCTTGCTGTTTTTGCCGTCGAAGACGACGGGGTGCGAGCTGATCTCGACGTAGATCGTTTTGCCGTCCTTTGTCCGGTGACGCCACGGACTCGAGATCACGAGATCGTTCGGATCGTTCTTGATCATCAGGGTCGGGATGTTCTCATGCGCGCGGATGTCGTTGATCGTCATCGCAAGAAACTCCTCGCGCGTGTAACCGTAGATGCGCGTCGCGGCTTCGTTCACGGCGAGAAAGTAGAACGTGTCTTCGTTGTAGACCCAGATTGGCTGCGGCGTTGATTCGAAAAGCAGCCGGTAACGTTCTTCCGAGTCGCGCAGTGCTTCTTCGAAGCGTTTTCGTTCGGTGACGTCGCGCGCGAGTCCGCGAAAGCCGACAGTCTCGTCGAGCTTGTCTTTAATAGGTGAAACGATCAGGTCGAGCCAGCGATCTTCGCCGGCTGCAGAACGCGCGACAAACTGGTGCCGGAACTCCCTTGCTTCCTGTGGCCGTCCGAGACTTGCGGCGAAGCCGTTACTCTCTGGAATGATGCCGAACACGGCAAAGAACGAGTTGCCGAGGATCTCCTGGGATTTGCGACCGAGAAACTTCTGTCCCGCGAGGTTCATACTCGTGACTCGCCCGGCCAGGTCCTGCGTGAAAATCATGTCGGTCGCGTGTTCCACGAGGTCACGATAACTCGCTTCCAGACGTGAGCGTTCGAGCAGTCGCGAGACTTTCGCGACGAGGCGAGGAGCGTCAAAAGGAATCTCGAGATAGTCATCAGCACCCGCTTGCAACCCGGCAACGGCGCTCTCGGTGCCTTTCTGGTGTGCTGTGATCAGCAGGATTGGGACGGTTTTAAGTTCCGAGTCGGCGCGGATCTCGCGACAAAACTCGAGACCGTTCATTCTCGGCATTGAGACGTCGCTGATGACGAGATCCGGCCGTTCACGCCGGGCCAGAGTCAGTCCGTCAACGCCGTCTTCAGCGGTGAAAACGGAATAACCGGCCTTTCGCAGCAGTCCGCCCATCAGGGTGAGCTGATCCGGCTCGTCGTTGACGATAAGAACGGAATTATCCTCGTGGCCGTTGGACTCTATCCCATGCACCAGATCTCTACCTCAAATGCTTTGTTTTCGTTGGGAACCGTTGGGCGAACTGATCGTGAACTAACGAACTGCGGCAATACCTTTGAACAAACGGGATTTACGGTGTTTTGAACCGGCGCAGTATAGCACACGATTCAAACGCGCAAACGAGCGTCAAAGTGCCTCGTCCGAAGTTGCGATCCGTTTCGCACTTTTACACGTTTTTGCGGCTGAATTCTGACGGTAAACGGAACGAGGCTCGAATGAATCATAAGTTCGTACTTAATGCATCCACAAAGCGGAGATTTTGGAATGAAAGAAATGATTTATAGAGGGATACGTTCCCGTGCCAATTTATTTTTAAGCCTGCTTCTCGTGGTTTTTTCCGTTGCTTCCTGTAGTGGCCAGAACGCGTTAATGAACGCGACGACCTCAGCACAGCCTGTCGCAGCGGCGCCGGCCACAGGAGTTGCTGGTTTACAGACTTCTTATGCGGATCTCGTGAGTCGGGTGGCGCCCGCCGTCGTGACCATCCGGTCAACGGAGCGCGCCCGAGCGGCGCAGCAGTTTCCGTTCATGGACGACCCGAACTTCCGTGACTTCTTCGGCGACCGCATGCCGCAACAGCAGCAGACGCCGCAACGGGTTCAGGGCGTCGGCTCGGGAGTCATCGTCAATTCGGATGGTTACATTTTGACGAACCACCACGTCGTCGATGGCGCAACCGAGATCAAAGTCGAACTCACTGATAACCGCACCTTCACTGCCAAGCTGGTTGGTTCCGACCCGCCCAGCGATCTCGCAGTTTTGAAGATCGACGCGAAAGACCTGCCGGTGCTCCACCTGGGCGACTCCGACAAAGTTCGTGTCGGCGATCCGGTGCTGGCAGTCGGTAACCCGCTCGGCATCGGACAGACCGTAACGTCGGGCATCGTGAGCGCCAAAGGCCGCACCACCGGTTTGAGCGACGGCAGTTTTGAAGACTTCCTTCAGACAGACGCCGCCATCAATCGTGGCAATTCCGGTGGCGCTCTCGTCAATACCAGCGGCGAACTGATCGGCATCAACTCGCAAATACTGTCGCCGTCCGGCGGCAACATCGGTATCGGTTTCGCGATTCCGTCGAACATGGCGAAAGCCGTACTGGATCAGTTACTGAAAACCGGTAAAGTGCGGCGCGGAATGCTGGGCGTCACGATTCAGTCGGTCGATGCAGATCTCGCTTCGAGCCTGAATCTGCCAACCGCACGCGGCGCGATCGTCACGTCGGTTTCCGAAGGTGGTCCGGCTGAAAAGGCGGGCCTGAAGCGTGGCGACGTGATTCTTGCGATCGATAAGCATCCGGTCCTCGACAACAACAGCCTGCGAAATCTCATCGCGAGCAAGTCGCCAGGTTCGAACGTCGAAGTGACAGCCTCGCGAAACGGGCGTGATCAGAATTTCGAAGTCGCGCTTGCGGAACTGCCGGATCGGCAGCAACGTGATAGCGAAGACGAAGACACGAGCACGACCGGTTCGACCGGCAACCAGAAGTATGGACTGACGATGCAACCGCTCACGTCCGCGCAGGCTGAGCGCAACGGATTCGACGCCACTGACCAGGGATTGCTGGTCACGAAGATCGATCCGAACGGCAGTGCCGCGGATGCCGGAATTCGTCAGGGCGATTTGATCATGGAGGTGAATCGTCAACCGGTAAAGACCATTATGGACTTTAGTGCAGCGATGCAGCGGTCGGGCGCCAAGCCGGCACTCGTGCTGGTGAAGCGACGCAATAACCTGGTTTATCTGACGCTGAAAGCCAACTCCTAAACCACCAACAACAAAAGCAACAAAAAGACACAAAGGTTCGTTTTGAGCCTTTGTGTTTTTTTGTCGCCTAAGGTACGTTCCACCATTCCAATCAAGGAGGAACGTTTATGCGGGAGTTTGATCGCCGGCCGTGGGGAAGCTACACGGTGCTCGAAGAAGATCGCGGCTTCAAAGTGAAACGGATCGAGGTCCTGCCGGGTAAGAGACTCAGTTACCAGAAACACGCCCAACGCGCTGAGCACTGGTTCGTCGTTGAAGGCACCGCGAAAGTGACACTCGACGATCGGGAGATCACGGTTCGAGCCGGTGAAGCGATCGACATTCCGATCGGCGCAGCGCATCGCGTCGAGAACCCGGACGAGGGAAATTTAGTATTCATCGAAGTACAGCGAGGAAGTTATCTCGGCGAAGATGACATTGTGCGTCTTCAGGATGACTACGGCAGATCCACGTAGAAATCCGCGTAATCCGCGTTAAGGTTGAGCCATGGCCGACACAGTTGTTATTCCCCAGGAAGAGTCGCAAAGCCTTTGGTCTGCGGTGAAGGAGTCGATCCGCGGCTCGCATCGAGACTACACGCGTGGTCCAATCGGACGCGCGATCCTCCTGCTCGCGATACCCATGGTCCTCGAGATGGTCATGGAGAGCGTTTTCGCCGTTGTTGACATCTTCTGGGTCTCGCATCTCGGCACCGACGCCGCCGCGACCGTCGGACTAACCGAATCGCTGATGACGTTGGTCTACACGCTCGCAATCGGTCTAAGTATCGGTGCGATGGCGATGGTCGCGCGCCGCATCGGCGAACAGAACCCCGATGGCGCCGCACGGGCCGCGGTACAGTCGATTGTTCTCGCGCTGATCGTTTCGACCGTTATCGCCGCAATCGGTGCTCCCTTAGCGCCAAAACTACTCGCCTTCATGGGCGGCTCGCCGTGGGTAATCGAACACGGTTCAGCGTTCACTCGCGTGATGCTCGCCGGCAACGCCAGTGTTGTGCTGCTTTTCATGATCAACGCGATCTTTCGTGGCGCAGGGGATGCCGCGATCGCGATGCGCACGTTATGGCTGGCGAACTGGATCAACATCCTGCTCGGTCCGTGTTTGATCTTCGGACTCGGTCCCTTTCCGAAGCTCGGCATCGTCGGCGCTGCAATCGCAACAACGATCGGCAGGGGTACGGGCGCAATCTTCGCCATCACTAAGCTGATTCGTTCAGGTGGACGCTTCAGCATCGAGCGCCGTCATCTTCGTATCGAACCATCAATCATCACCCGTCTGATTCGTCTGTCAGGGACTGGAACGTTTCAGGTATTCGTCGGCATAGCGAGTTGGGTCAGCCTCGTGCGCATCATCTCGAGTTTCGGCAGCAACGCAGTCGCCGGTTATACGTTTGGAATTCGCGTGATCCTGTTCGCTCTCCTGCCTTCGTGGGGAATGGCTAACGCCGCAGCGACGATGGTGGGTCAGGCGCTTGGTGCGAAAAATCCGGAACGCGCTGAGCGCGCTGTTTGGCAGGCCGGCTTCTACAACATGATCTTCCTTGGAATCGTTGGCCTTATCTTCATTTTCTTTGCGCCGCAGATCATCTGGTGCTTCACCGACAAACCAGATGTCGCGCAATACGGTGTCGATTGTCTTCGGATTGTGGCGTATGGGTTTTTGTTTTATGCGTACGGCATGGTGCTCGGGCAGTCGTTCAACGGCGCCGGCGACACCTGGACACCGACGATCATCAACCTGTTTGTCTTCTGGTTCTGGGAGATTCCACTTGCTTACGTGCTCAGCGTCCATTTCGGAATGGGGCCGCGCGGCGTTTTCTTCGCGATAACGATCGCGTTCTCGACGCTCGCGGTGGTGAGTGCGATAGTGTTTCGCCGGGGACGGTGGAAGCTCAAGGCTGTCTGAAGCGAGTTCGAACAGTGCTGTCGGACTTCCCTACGTTTTTTGTGCAATTTTTTACTCTCACCCCTGTGTACGCTCGAAGACACTAACGGCCCCTTTATTGCCTGAGTAACCAACTGCCAGATAGAGCAGGGCACGTTGGAGTGCGGTGACTTGCCCACGCTTCGGAGCCGCCGACCAAAGCTAATCAGGTCACCGCACTCTTTTCAGCAACCAGCCAATAGCTCACGGCGAGGTTTGAGAACAAGGAGGATGCCTCATGGAGAAAAAATTAAAGGGGAAAAAAGTCGCCATCCTGGTGGCCGACGGGTTCGAGCAGGTTGAACTGACGGAGCCGAAGAAAGCCTTGGAAGACGCCGGCGCGGTAACGGAAATTGTTTCCCCCGCCGAGAACACAGTTCAGGGTTGGAATCACGACGAGAAAGCGGATGCTTTTCCGGTTGATATGCCTTTGAGCCGGGCGCGGTCTGATGACTATGACGCACTATTACTTCCCGGCGGTGTGAGAAATCCGGATCAGTTGAGAACGATGGTGAGAGCGGTCGAGTTTGTTGACGGCTTTTTCGCCACTGGCAAACCGGTCGCAGCGATTTGTCATGCACCGTGGACGCTCATCAATGCGGACATCGTGAAGGGAAAGACAATCACTTCATGGCCGTCGCTGAAACAAGATCTGATGAATGCCGGTGCGCGTTGGGTTGATCGAGAGGTAGTTGTAGATAACGGCTTAATAACCAGTCGGAAGCCTGCCGATATACCCGCGTTCAATAAGAAGATGATCGAGGAGTTCGCCGAAGGGCGACATTCGCGGCAGCAAGCCGCTTGACAGGAGGTCAGCCACAAAAAGGCACACAAAGCACAAAACTTTAAACCAGGAAGGTTTAGCGTTTCTCCTTCGAGACACCTCCTTCAAAAAAACATTTTGTGCTTTTTGTGCCTTTTTGTGGCTTAGATTTTTTTAGCGACCTGGCCCACCTTCACCACGCCGCCGTGGATGACTCTCGCGTTGATGCCTCTCAGACAAAGTTCTTTACCGACGGTCGAATTCACAAACTTCATCGCATCCAGACCAAAGCGCGCGACGAACTTATGGCAGCCCGTGTGCGGGAGTGGGCTCACTTCAAGCACCGCGGTGCCGACTTGTAGGCGTGCTCCGGCGGGAAGGTTTTCTTTGCTCAAGTCCATATCGATGTAAAGCTGATCGCCCGCGAGTTGCCAGCGATCTTTTTCCTGCGCCACGAGTGCGGTAACGCGTGAGTTCATGATGTTAATCTGCATCTCCGGATGCGCCGATCCGTCCGGTGTTTTTGAACTGCCGCGCACAACCCAGTTATCGCCGATCAAACCCTTGAGCGGATCGAGTTCTGCTTCGTCTAGAATTCTTCGCTGCTCCACGTCGGGACGGCACACGATCAACTGCAACACACCGCCATCTTTCGGCGCCTCGCGCAGGTGGTCCAGTGCCGCCTCGAGCTCTGCCATCGTCAGATGTTTCACGGTAGACTCCAAACGCAAATTCGGGAACGGCGTACTATAATCTAAAATGTGCCGCGGATGAACGCAGATTAACGCAGATCCGCGTGAATTCGCGTTTATCGGCGGCTAAAATCGAAATTCACAACTCTTAACAATATTTTACTTACCCTTGACACAGCCCGGCGCGACCGGGCGTATCCTCTGCCCCGCGATGAAGTCCAAAAGACAAAGCAATGCTCGTTTCCGGCTGGTGCTCACGCTTACGCTGGCCGTGGTATTCCCGGCCTTGACGCTGATCTTCGTCAACTACCAGCACGTCAAATCGATTCAGCGCGACAAGAAGGTCGAGGCGTTAATTCATCGCGACTTCCAGTACGTGCTCGCGATCGGCGCGAAGAAGATGGCGAGCAAGGGCTATGGACTCGCCGAAGAAGCGCGCGAAGCTTTTCCTTCCGCTGACGACTCAGACGACGAGAAGCGCAAAAAGCTCGACGAAATTGTTCAGAAAAACCCGTGGTTCACCCACGTGTTTCTCTACGACGCGAAGAAGGGAATCCTACTCGAGCCACGGCACGATCTGATGAGTGACAAAGAGGCCGATGAGTCGGGCCGGATGTACAGCGCGTGGTTCAATCTCGAGGGCTCGTACCTGTGCGGACAGTTGAGCCGAAAACCCAAGCCGATCATGTGGATGGCGGGCGAGTCGCAAAAGGAAAATGGTCTCGTTTATACAACGACGGCGATCTTTAGTTTCCCCGAGGTGATGCGCGATCGCACCGTCTTAGGCGGGGTGAGCTTCGATCCAAACTACCTGAAACAAAAATTCTTTCCACAACTACTCGAAGAGTTAACGTCGCAAAGCGTCACGACCGACCCGGACCAAACTTACGAGCAAGGCTTTCACGAGTTGATGCCGCAAGGCGGAATCGAGCATCCCGATCAGAAGCTCGCAATGATGGTCTACCCGGCGGATGTCTTGAAAGCCGAACCCGATCGGCCGCTCGCGAAGTCAGCCGGTTGGGGCAGCGGGAAACCGGAAGTTACTTACAAACTCGACGATCCGTTTCGCGGTCTCGCACTCGGCATCAAGTTTCAAGGTACGACTGCCGAAGCGATTAGTCGTCGCTGGGTCTGGCAGAGTTTTCTGATCCTTGGCGCTTTGTCAGTGTTGATGATCGGCGGGCTCGTGTTGACGTATCGCAGCGTCAACAAGCAAGTGGCACTCGCGCGTTTGAAGTCTGACTTCGTTTCGAATGTCTCGCACGAGCTGCGGACGCCACTGGCTTTGATTCGACTCTACGCCGAAACACTCGAGCTCGGACGCATCACGACGCAGGAGAAGAAGAACGAGTACTACAGCATCATTCGCAAAGAGAGTGAACGGCTGAGTGCGTTGATCAACAACATTCTCGACTTCTCGCGCATTGAAGCGGGCGCGAAGGAGTACGACTTCAGAGAAACTGACATCGCGGAGCTCGTGCGCAACACGCTCGATTCATATCGTTACCAGATCGAGCAGCAGGGATTCGCGCTCGAAGAGCATATCGATCCCGGCATTCCGTCGGTGAAGGTTGATCGTGAGGCGATCGCGCGCGCGCTTGTCAACCTGGTCAACAATGCACTGAAATATTCCGACAACGAAAAATTCCTCGGCGTCAGGCTTTATCGCGAGCAGAGTGTGCTGAAACTCGAGGTGAGCGACCGTGGGATCGGCATCGACCGCAACGAGCAGTCGCGGATATTTGAGAAGTTTTACCGGACGTGCGATCCGCTTGTGCATAACACGAAAGGCAGCGGGCTCGGTTTGTCGCTCGTGCGCCACATCACGCAGGCGCATGGCGGCGACGTTGAAGTTGAGAGCACGCCCGGTCGCGGCAGCAAGTTCACACTTTCATTGCCGCTCGCGAACCAGGAATCATGATCACAAAAGGCACAAAGCAAAGACCACAAAAGGCGCAAATCCGATTTTGTGTTTTTGGCTAAAGAGGGTTTATGAAAACCAAGATCTTAATCGTTGAAGACGAGCCGGCGATGGTCGCAGGGTTGCGCGATAACTTCGAATACGAAGGCTACGACGTGATCAGCGCCGAAGACGGTGTCAGCGGTCTCGACAAAGCGATGTCTGACAATCCCGACCTCGTCGTGCTCGACGTGATGATGCCGCGCATGAGCGGACTCGACGTGTGCAAACAGTTGAAAGCGAAACGCCCGTCAGTGCCGATCATCATGCTCACCGCGCGCGGTCAGGAGATCGATAAAGTTGTCGGTCTCGAACTCGGCGCGGACGATTACGTGACGAAGCCGTTTTCAGTGCGCGAGCTGATGGCGCGTGTGAAAGCAGTGCTGCGGCGAGTCGCTGCACCAACACCGGCGCCCGAGGTCTACAAATTCAGCGACATCGAAGTGAACATTCGCAGTAATGAAGTGCGCCGCAATGGCGACGTCATCGATCTTTCCGCGAAAGAGTTTGCCTTGCTGGCGTACTTCATCGCGCATCCCGTTGAAACACTGAGTCGTGATCGACTGCTCGACGCCGTGTGGGGTTATGAAAACTATCCGACCACTCGCACGGTCGACACGCACATCGTTCATCTCAGACAAAAGCTCGAACCAAATCCCGAAGAACCACGTTTCATACTTACCGTTCATGGTAGTGGCTATAAGTTTGTAGGATGAGGTCTGGTCATGACTCTCCCAGCACTCGAGGTCAGCGCTTCCCCAAATACAGTTGCGTCTCCGCTTGCCGAGCTGCAACAGAAGCTCGAGACATTACAGCGAGATTACGCGGAGCTGAACACTGCAATCTTCGAAGCAGCGCAAGTCCATCGTCGCTTGTGCGCGCCGAGTCTCGTGCGATACGGCTCGTTCGATGTTTCGACTGAGATCTTTGCCGTGCGTCATTTGCCCGGCGACTTCGTGAGCGTCGAACAGACGCGCGATGGTTTGGTGCTCGCGCTCGGCGACATTGGCGGCAAAGGGCTCGCGGCCGGCATGTGGGTCACGCAGCTGATCAGTTTGCTGCGCACGCATACAGCGGCAAGCACGGATCCCGCGAAGATCGTTGCCGGAATTAATCGCGACGTTGCGCGGTTGTCGTCAATCGAACCGCTGAGCACCTTGTTCGTTGCGCGCCTGTCGAAAGCGGGCCGACTGGAATACACGAGCGCGGGCCATCCGCCGGCGTTGTTGCTGCGAAAGAACGGTCAACTCGAATTGCTTTCCGATGGTGGGCCAGTGCTCGGCGTCGTGCCCGGGGCAGTCTTCGATCGCGGCAGCGTGACACTGCGCGGCGGCGATCTGCTATTGGCTTGTTCTGATGGTATCCTTGAGTCATTCAACGAA
>DATNDM010000235.1:0-11699 GCA_035553235.1 Pyrinomonadaceae bacterium
ATCGCGTCGAACAAGTGCGGCTGACCTTTCTTTCGAAACAGTTTCAACGACGACTCGATTGCTTTCGCATCGTCAGTCCAGTCAGAAACGATCTCGGCCTGTTCGTCGTAGCCGACGATCAAGAGCTTGTCGCCTTCGTAAATCTCGTAAGCGAATTCGCGCGCAGCCTGTTCAAGCTTCTCGACGTCCGCTCGAATCGTCAGTGAATTGTCGACCAGCAAAACAATGCGCGCGGGCGAGGGATCCGGTGTGAAATTGCGAATCGATTGCTCCATGCCGTTGTCAAAAACCGAAACTTCCTTGCTCGTAATCGGAGTGGTTTGCTTGTTGTTGCGACTCGCTACGATGTTCACCATCACGCCGCCCGCGGCGTTTGCGTTTGGTCGTACACCGGATTGGCCCATGATGGAAAGTGAGAGCAGTGCGATGACAAAAAGCGTGAGCAGCAGTTTAAATCGCGAACGCATGTTCAAATCCAGAACGGCTAATCGCCGGTTGAAGCTTTCGGAGGTGAAGGCTTGTCGGAAGTCTTACTCGGGGAGCTCTCTTTACTCTTCTTGTCCGCTTTTTCGGATTTTGAATCGGTCGTTGACTCGGATTCGGACTTTTCGTTTTTAGTTGTCTTCCCGGCGTAGTCGGTGACGTACCAGCCGGACCCCTTGAACTGAATCGCGGGCGCGGAGATCTTCTTTTCCAGCTTTCCGCCGCACTTGAGGCACTTGGTCAGCGGCTTATCGCTCACTTTCTGAAACGCCTCCACGTGGGCGCCACATTTTCTGCATTCGTACTCGTAAATCGGCATGGCGCAATTATATTAACCGCGGATAACACAGATAACAAATCCGATTTTTTTATCCGCCTCATCCGTGGTTAAATGTGCCCGTAAGATGTCTAACACCGCTCAATCGCTTTCTCTGGAACGCAAGATCAAAATGCACGAGGCGCGCGAGGGGATTATCAATCGCCTCGCCATGACTCTGCCTCACGCCATCAACCTCGACCGTTTTCTCAACGTCATCGTCTCCGAGCTGGGCCGGATGATGAACGTCGACCGCTGCGACGTGATCCAGTTGAAGTCTGCCAGCGAGCTGCGCATCAGTCACGAGTGGCGCGCGTCGAACGATGTGCCTTCGAGTCTCGGCACCGTCATCCCACTCGACTTGAAACAACTCCAGGAACAAATCGATCTGCGCAAGCCGATTCGATTGAACGACATTTCCGCCTCGGGTCTCGATCAGAAGGTGCGGTTCCTCGCGGCGAGTCTCGGCACACGATCGTTGCTCGTCGTGCCGGTGATGCTCGGCGAAAACGTGCTGGGCCTCGTTGGTCTACACACGACGCACTCGCCGCGCGAGTGGCTCGACGATGAAGTCAGTTTCCTGCAATCGATCGCCGGGCAGATCGCGATCGGCTATCAATACACACAACTCTACACCGACAAAGAACGCGAAGCCGAAACGAAGCGCGCGCTGTTGTCCATCGCGAACGCGTTGAATGCGCGTTCTGATTTTGGTGAGGTTTCGTCGCTCGTGCTCGAGCGCGCGATTGCACTTGTTAACGCGGATTATTCCGCGATCGGCGTGCTCGATCCGGCAGGTAGCCGGCTGAGTCTCGGAGCGTTCAAGGCGGCGCCCAACGCGGCGGTCGATTCTGTTCACGGGTTGTTTGATTCGTACGGTAAATCGATCGACCTGACAGCGTTTCCGGCGATGGTCGAGGTGCTTGCGCAGGGGAAAACGTTGCGCCTGCTGGAAACCGATCTGCCGTTTACATGGCGACTCGCATTTAACGCCGTGCTTGGTGGCCGAGCGGCGCTGGTCGCACCCGTCAGAGTCGGCGGGCAAACGTTTGGCTTACTCGGACTCGTCTGGGGCGAAGGTCGGGAGGGTTTCGACGATCACGAAGTCGCGCTCGTCGAAGGCATCGCCGATCAGATCGGTACGGCGCTCGAGCGCGATCAGTTGTCGGCGGAGATCATGCACTTGCGGAGCGCGCTGCACGAGCGTTACGGCGAAGAACGCATCATCGGTCAAACGGCATCGATACGTCGAGCGATCGAGCTCGCGTTGAGTGTTGCTGACACGCAGACGACCGTCCTGATCGAAGGCGAATCGGGCACCGGCAAAGAGCTGCTTGCGAATCTGATCCATTTCAACTCCGGTCGCGAAGACCAGCCTTACGTCAAGCTAAACTGCGGCGCGATTCCCGAGACGCTGCTCGAGTCGGAACTGTTCGGACACGAGAAGGGCGCGTTTACCGACGCGCGCATGCTCCGCCGCGGTCGGTTTGAAGAAGCAAACGGCGGCACGCTGTTTCTTGATGAAGTCGGCGAAATGAGTTTGTCGGCGCAGGTGAAGCTGTTGCGGGTGTTGCAGGATGGGGAGTTGACGCGCGTCGGTGGCAATGAAGTGATCAAGACTGATGTGCGTGTGCTGGCAGCGTCGAATGTTGATCTGAAGCGCGCGGTGGAGCTCGGGACGTTCCGTCAGGACC
Organism: Pyrinomonadaceae bacterium; assembly: GCA_035553235.1. Taxonomy (GTDB): domain Bacteria; phylum Acidobacteriota; class Blastocatellia; order Pyrinomonadales; family Pyrinomonadaceae; genus PSRF01. Next base: position 2,494 of record DATNDM010000235.1, read on the forward strand.
TGTTCTATCGATTGTCAGTGTTTCCGATTAAGTTGCCGCCTTTGCGCGACCGGCCTGAAGACATTCACCCGCTCGTCATTCACTTTCTCGAGCACTACAAACAGAAGACCGGCCGGTTCATTTCGGGAATCTCGAAAGACGCGCTCCAGGCGCTGATCACATACGAATGGCCGGGTAACGTTCGTGAACTCGAAAACGCGATCGAGCGCGCGGTGATCATCGCTTCCGGCCGCGCCATCGAGCTCGAAGACCTGCCCGAAGCGATCAGCAAGATCGCGTTGGAAGAACGTGATCGAATCAAAGTTGAACGAGCAAAGGCGGCGAGTGAAGGCCGCACGACGACATTCGAGATCACAGTGCCGTCGTCAATGGAAGAGATCGAGCGACAGGCGATTGAGGCCACCCTCGACTACACCGCCGGCGACAAATCCCACGCCGCTCGCGCCCTCGGTATCGGCCGCAAGACGCTCTACCGCAAGCTGGACCAGTACAACGGCAAAAACTGAGCACGGTTCAACCGGTGGTGTGTTGGTTTGGATTTCTCTGTGCAACCTCTGTGTTCTCTGTGTCTCCGTGGTTATTCTTAACAAATACTCACCACGGAGACACAGAGGACACAGAGATTGCACAGAGAAGAAGCTTAAACTCAGACATCACCATCCGCGTTCATCAGTGCAGATCTGTGGTTAATGTATGCTATAGTCCGAAACCGTAAAATCCCGGTAGTTTAAGAAGAAAGGACCCCAGAAAATGGGAGACGAAAGTATCTCGAACAAATTAACTTACCTGCTCATCGGCGGCGGCATCGGTGCGGTTCTCGCGCTGCTTTTTGCGCCAAAGTCGGGCCAGGAACTGCGCGGCGACATCGCTGACGCGACCCGCAAGGGCATCGACCGTTCGCGCGAGGCCGCGCAACAGTTGGGCGACCGTGCTGGTGAATACTACGAAGCAACACGCGGCCGTGCAGCCGAGTTGTACTCGCAAGCGGCTGAGAGAGTTTCCGACGTGGCCCAAACCGCGCGCGATGCGGCTGCACGCCAAACCGGAACGTTGACCGCCGCTATCGACGCGGGCAAGAAGGCTTACCAGGAAGAGAAGCGCAAGACCGAAATGTCGGGACGTATTGATGCGCCAAACCTTGGTGGTGAGAGCTCGAACTAACGCCAAATGTTTCTCGCACTGCTTTTACAAATGAGCACTCGCGATCCGCTGTTCTGGATCATGGTGATCATCGCTGCTTCGTTTGTCTTGATTGCGATCGCGATGATCGCGATGGCAGTCTACGTCAGCCGCGCGGTGAAGACAGTGCGCCGCCTCGAAGAGAAGGTGGAACCGCTGCTCGAACGCGTTACCGCCATGAGCGAACAGGGCAAACAAGTCGCCGTGCAGGGGAAACTGATTGCCGAGCAGTTGACGGCAGTTTCCGGTCATCTGTCGACGGCGACCGGGCACGTTTCTGAGTCGCTGGCGGTGATCAAGAGTGAAATCGTCGAGCTGAAGGAACTGGTGAGCGACACGGCGCATGAGGCCCGGGATAAGGTCGAGCTGGTTAGTCGCACGATCGATCGCACGCACAGCCAGGTCGCCGCGACGACGGAATTCGTGCAGGCGAAGGTGATAGAGCCCGCGCGCGAGCTGGCGGCGATTATGGCGGGCTTCCGCCGTGGCCTCGAGGTTCTCGTGGCGCCGATGCCGAAGCCCATTAACCAAACATACGCCGAGGATGAGATGTTTATCGGTTGATTCCAATTGGAAGATGTTTTGACCGGACCCGAGCTCATCCTGGATGGCTCGGGTTCTTAGTTTTTAACCACAGATTACGCAGACTGTTCGGTCATCTGCCTTGGTTTGAAAGACTTCTCTGTGAGAAGCAGTTCAAATTACGTTACCATCGATTGTTCGGTCATCTGTGTAATCTGTGGATGGCTTTGTTACTATTGACGACTTACGCTTATGTCTACTGAAACACCCCTCGATCTCAAGAAGACCGTCAACCTGCCCAAGACCGCTTTCTCGCAGAAAGCCAATCTTACGCAGGCCGAACCAGCGCGGCTGGAAAAGTGGAATCAACTCGATCTTTACCGCCTGATTCGCCGCGCCGCCGAAGGCCGCCCGAAGTTCATCATGCACGACGGCCCGCCGTACGCGAACGCCGACATCCACCTCGGCACCGCGATGAACAAAGTCCTGAAAGACTTCATCGTCAAATCGCGCTCGATGATGGGCTTCGACACGCCGTACGTACCCGGTTACGACTGTCACGGTCTGCCGATCGAAACGCACGTCGAAAAAGCACTCGAAAAGAAAGGCAAGAAGAAGGCCGACTTGAACGTCGAGACGTTTCGACGCATCTGCCGCGAGCACGCCGAGAACGCGTTGAAGAACCAGACGCGCGACTTTAAACGACTCGGCATCCTCGGCGAGTGGGACAATCCGTATCTCACGATGTCGAATCACTACGAAGCCGAGACGGCGCGCATGTTCGCGCGCTTCGTCGAGCGTGGCTGGGTTTACAAAGGCGCGCGGCCTGTTTACTGGTGCATCAAGGACCAGACGGCGCTCGCGGAAGCTGAAGTTGAATATCACCAGCATACGAGTCCTTCGGTTTATGTGAAGTTTCCGCTGCAAAGCGATGCGGCATTGATCGATCCGGCGCTCGCGGGGCGCAAAGTGTTCGTGATCATCTGGACCACCACGCCGTGGACGTTGCCCGCGAACCTCGGCATCGCGGTGCATCCTGATTTCGAGTACTCGGCGTTTGAGTATGGCGACGAGGTTTTCATCGTTGCGAGTGAACTGGTTGAAGCTGTTGCGGGGAAGTGTGGGCTCGGATCGGACTTGAAAGTGCTCGCACGTTTTCCGGGCGCGAAGCTCGACCGGCTCGAAGCGCGTCACCCGTGGATCGATCGGACATCGCTGTTGATGGTCGGCGAGCACGTCACGCTTGGCGGTGAAGCTGATGCGGAAACTGAGCTCGACGTCAGCGAAGCGCAGAAGAAGTCGGACCACAAGGCCGGCACGGGCGCTGTGCATACGGCGCCGGGACATGGTCACGACGACTTCGTCATCGGCAAACGTTACGGACTCGAGATCTACTGCCCGGTCGACAACGCCGGACGTTTCACACCTGAAGTCGAACACTTCGCGGGCCAGCGTGTGTTTGACGCGAACGATCAGATCGTCGAGTTCATGCGCGAGCGCGGCGTGCTGCTTTTCAGCGAGAAATACGAGCACCGCTATCCGCACTGCTGGCGCTGCAAGAACCCGGTGATCTTTCGTGCGACGCCGCAGTGGTTCATCGCAATGGACCAGGCGCACCGCGATCTCGTCGAGAAGGATGAAGACGGTCGCGATCGAAGTAACTTCACCGACAACTTGCCGGAGACACCCGCTGTTTCATTGCGTGCCGCCGCGCTTTCCGAAATCGAACGTGTTAAGTGGATTCCGAGCTGGGGCGTCGATCGCATGCGTAACATGCAGAAATCGCGGCCCGATTGGTGTGTTTCTCGCCAGCGTGTTTGGGGCGTTTCGATTCCCGTTTTTTACTGCGCGCGCTGTACTGAACCGGTCGCCGACCCGTCCATCATCAATCACGTGGCTGACATCTTCGAGCGCGAGTCAGGCGACGCGTGGTACACGCATCCCGCCGAGGAGCTATTGCCGCCTGGCTATACGTGCAAGGGTTGTGGTGCGCAGGAGTGGTCCAAGGAGACTGACATTCTGGACGTCTGGTTCGACAGTGGGACGTCATCGATTGCGGTGCTGGAGAATCGTCCGGAGTTGCGCTGGCCTGCGGATGTTTACATCGAAGGCGGCGATCAGTTTCGCGGCTGGTTCAACTCGTCGCTGCTGATCGGCATTGCGGCACACGATCGTGCGCCGTACAAGACCGTGATCACGCACGGCTGGACCCTCGACGCGCAGGGGCACGCGATGCACAAGTCAGCGGGGAACGCGGTCGAACCTGAGAAGGTGATCAAGCAGTCGGGCGCCGAGATCATTCGTCTGTGGTGTGCGTCATCGAACTATTTCGACGACATGCGCGCGTCTGACGAGATCCTTCAGCGCGTGACTGACGGCTATCGCAAGTTGCGCAACACAGCGCGGTTCGCGCTTGGCAATCTCGACGGCTTCGATCCGGCACGCGACACTGTGCCGTACGACGAGCTGGAAGAGATCGACCGCTGGGCACTCGCGGAGCTGGACCGCGTGACGAAAGAGGTGCTCGCCGCGTACGAAGCTTACGAGTTTCACAACGTGTACCGTGCGTTGTTCAACTGGGCGACTGTGGCGCTCTCGGCGCGCTATTTCGACATCATCAAGGATCGGCTTTACACGTTTGCGCCGCGTCACAAGGCGCGGCGTTCGGCGCAAACGGCGGTGCTCGAAATCGCAGATGCGCTCTCGCGCATGATCGCGCCGATCCTCGTGTTTACGGCTGACGAGATTTGGGAAAACTTGCCGGCTCGTGCGGAGCCGTCGATCCATCTTGCGTTGTTGCCCACCGCGTCGGAAGAAAGTCATGACGAGTTATTGACTGAATGGGAACGACTGTTTGCAATCCGCGACGATGTGTTGCGTGCGTTGGAAGAAGCGCGCGTGGCGAAGCAGATCGGGAGCTCGCTGCAGGCGAAAGTGACGTTGCAGGCTTCGGGAAGCGCGCTCGAATTGCTTCAGCGGCATCAGAGTGATTTGAGGTACTTGTTCATCGTGTCGCAGGTCGAGCTCGAATCAGGCGGCGATAATGTTGTGATTTCGGTGTCGACCGCGGACGGCGAGAAATGCGAGCGGTGTTGGAATTATTCGACGCACGTCGGCGAATCCGAGCGCTATCCGACGGTTTGTGAGCGTTGCATCGCTGCCTTGAAGGAGATCGAAGAAGGAAACACGGATGAACGCGGATAAAATCCGGATTTCTTTCCGCGTTAATCCGCGTCCAAATGACTGTGGCAACGAGTATCGACAAAACAACTGACTTTCGCGCGCGGTTTGCCTGGCGGGCCGGCTATCTGCTTGCGGCGTTCGGCATTTACATGGCCGATCAGGCGTCGAAAGCGTGGGCGGCGAGGACGCTGCGCTTTGGCGACGAGCGCGTCGTGATTCCCGGCTTTTTTCAGTTCATCTACACCGAAAATTCGGGCATCGCTTTTGGGCAGTTACAGGAGGGCGGCTCGTTTGGCCGCTGGTTCTTCGTGGTGCTCGCTGTGGTTGCGGCCATCGCCGTGTTTTATTACTTCATGCGCGCGCCGCGAAACGACGATCGCGTGCTGGGTGCGTGTGCGCTGTTGCTCGCGGGGATTTCCGGGAACCTGACGGACCGCGTTCGACTCGGTTACGTAATCGACTTCATCGTCCTGCACGCCCACGACTACCACTGGCCCACGTTTAATATCGCCGATGCGAGCATCACGGTTGGAGCTCTATTGTTGGCTTACGATTTGGTATTTAGCCGCAGATCTACGCGGATGAACGCGGATTTAAAAGATGTATCCTGAGATTTTTCATATCGGTAGTTTCCCCGTCAATACGTATGGCGTGTTTCTCGCGGTCGCGTTTCTCTGCGCGATCCTGATAGCAGTTAGGCTCGCGCGACGCGATGGATTACCGGCGGAAAAGATCTACGACCTCTGTTTGTGGATGCTGTTGGCGTCGCTCGTCGGTTCGAAGATCCTGATGCTCTTCACGGAGCCTGAGTACCGCGACAACCCCGCGGCGCTCTTGTCCCTCGATTTTCTGCGTTCGGGAGGCGTGTTTTATGGTGGACTGCTCGGCGCGGTGATCGCCGGCTACTTCCTGATGAAGCGTTACAAGTTGCCGTGGTGGAAAACTGCGGACGCGTGTGCGCCGGGAATCGCGATCGGCAATTTTTTCGGACGCCAGGGCTGCTTCGCGGCGGGCTGTTGCTGGGGCAAGCCGACGACGCTGCCGTGGGGCGTCAAGTTTACGGAACTGGGCCACCAGATCACGGGCGTCCCGACTGACACTTACCTGCATCCGACGCAGCTTTACGAGTCGTTTGCAATGCTCCTAGTGTTTTTATTTTTGCTGTGGCTGCACAAACGCAAACGCTTCAGCGGCCAGGTGATTCTTACTTACGCGTTGGCTTACTCCGTCATCCGCTTCGCGATCGAATTCGTGCGTGACGATCCGCGCGGCGACGTGTTTGGTCTAACGTCGCTGACCGGTCTCTCGACCTCGCAAATGATTAGTCTCGTTATCGGTATCGCAGCGCTGGTTCTGCTGATTGTGCGACGCCGGCGCGCCAATCCTGTTGCTCTTGAAAATCCTGTCGTCCTGTCTAAAACAGCCGTATGAACCCACTCAGACTACTGCTTCTTTTACTGGTAGCGGTTCCCTTCTGTATCGCCCCCGCTCAGACCCAAGATAATCAACTCGTCCTGCCCGCCGAAAAACACCTGCGGAATCTGAAGCAGCTAACCTTCGGCGGCGAGAACGCTGAAGCGTACTTCTCAGCAGACGGCAAGCAGCTCATCTTCCAATCGACGCGCGAAGGCCACGGCTGCGATCAGATCTACACGATGAACACCGACGGCTCGAACGTGAAGATGATCTCGAACGGCGCTGGACGCACGACGTGTTCGTATTTCTATCCAAATGGGAAACGCGTTCTCTATTCGTCAACTTATCTCGGTGACAAGCAATGTCCACCGCGACCCGATTTCTCGAAAGGTTACGTCTGGGCCGTCTATCCGACGTTCGACATCTTCACCGCGAAGCCCGACGGCTCCGATCTGAAGCAACTAACAAACACGCCAGGCTACGACGCGGAAACGACGATTACTCTCGACGGCAAGAAGCTCGTCTTCACCTCGATGCGTGACGGCGATCTCGATATCTACACAATGGACGCCGACGGCAAGAACGTCCGACGGTTGACGAACGAGCTGGGATACGATGGTGGTCCCTTCTGGTCGTACGACGGCAAGCAGATCGTCTATCGCGCATATCATCCGCAGACGGATCAACAGAAGGCTGATTACAAGGATCTGCTGAAGCAGAATCTTATTCGTCCGACGACGCTCGAGATCTGGGTGATGAATGCTGACGGATCGAACAAACGACAGGTGACGAGCAACGGCAAAGCCAACTTCGGGCCGTATTTCTTCCCGGACGGCAACCGAATCATCTTCGCTTCGAATATGGACGATCCGCGCGGTAGGAATTTCGATCTTTACAAGATCAACGTCGACGGGACGGGATTAGAGCGGATAACGTTCAACGACACGTTTGATGGTTTCCCAATGTTCTCGCCTGATGGAAGGAAGCTTGTGTTCGCGTCGAATAGGAATGCGAAGGTGCAGGGTGAAACGAACGTATTCATAGCGGATTGGGTTGATTAGCCACAAAGAGGCACAGAAGGCACAAAAATGACGATCAAGAGAGTTACTGCACTTTTCGCGGCGTTGTTAGTCGCAGCGTTGGTGGGCGCGGCGCAACAGCCGGCACTCGAACCTTCAGCAGAGACGCTTCAGAAACACGTCACGTATCTCGCGTCGGATAAGTTGGAGGGGAGACGCACCGGCAGTGCGGGCGCCAGCGAAGCCGCAAAATACGTTGCCGCTGAATTCGAGCGACTCGGTCTTCAACCTGCCGATGGTACTGACTCATGGAAAATCAACGTAAAGTCTGCCCGTTACCTGCAGACGTTCCCGTACATCTGGCAGGTGGAGTTGGGCAAGAAGAATGTGCTCTCGATCGGTAGCGGCGAAACTCTGAATTTGCGCGTCGGCGAAGACTGGATGCCGCTCGGCATTTCACCAAATCAGAAGCTCGACCTGACAGGCGGCGTCGTGTTTGCCGGTTATGGCATCACGTCGAACGAACTCAATTACAACGACTACAAAGGCACTTACTCAAAAACCCAGGTTGCAGTGATCCAAAAGGGCACGCCGGACGGCGACAATCCACACGGTAGATTTACAACCGCCGGTGAGTTGCGTTTCAAAGTCGCAGCCGCTCAGAGCGCCGGTGTCGGCGCGCTTTTGATCGTTTCGAGTGAAGACGATCTGAAAGCCGATGCGCTCGCGAAACTGCATTACGACAATGCCGGCCTCGCAGGCATTCCGGTTGCCGTGATTTCCAGGCAGGTGGCTGAGAAGTTGGCGAATGCGAAAGAAGTCAAGCTTGTGACTGACGTCGTGCGTCTCGACGTTCCCGCATACAACGTCGTCGGCGTGATCGAGGGCTCAGATCCGGTTCTCAAACACGAAGCGATCGTCATCGGCGCCCACTATGATCATCTCGGTCGAGGTGGTGAAGGAAGCCTCGCGCCGCGCTCCGGTGAGATTCATCACGGCGCTGACGATAACGCTTCCGGAACCGCCGGCGTGCTCGAGCTCGCGCGCATCTTCAGTGCACAACGTTCGCAGCTCAAACGCACACTCGTCTTCATCGGTTTCAGCGGCGAAGAGGAAGGACTGCTCGGTTCGAATTACTACGTCAATCATCCGCTCGTGCCGCTCGACAAGACAGTCGCAATGATCAATATGGACATGATCGGCCGTATGAAAGATCGCAAACTCGTGATCGGTGGTGTCGGGACGGCGAAAGAGTGGCGCGAGGTTGTGAAAACCTCAAACGACGGTTTTGAGTTGACACTCAACGAGGACGGCTACGGTCCGAGCGATCATTCACAGTTCTATGGCAAACAGATCCCGGTGCTCTTCTTCTGGACGGGCAACCACAACGATTATCACAAACCGTCTGACACGTCTGACAAGATCAACTACAACGATGAAGCGCAGGTCCTGAAAATGGTGGCGCGTATCGTGAGAGATCTCGATGTCGCGGACCAGCGACTGAGCTACACGACCGCGAAGGTCGATCCACCGCGCGGCGGCGGCTTTCGTGTTTATCTCGGAACAATTCCAAACTACGCGGACAGCAACGATGGATTATTGCTCGACGGCGTGCGCGACGATTCCCCCGCCGCGAAAGCCGGACTGAAAGCGGGCGACAAGATCGTGAAGATCGCCAGTCGCGAGGTGAAGAACGTTTACGACTACACGTATGCGCTGGGAGAGATGAAGGCCGGTCAGGAGTATGTAGTTGAAGTCTTACGAGGTGGGGAGAAGCTGACTCTGAAGATCACGCCTCAGGCCAGAAACTAACTTCGCCACGGATTACACGGGTAAAGCCGGATAAATCCGTGTAATCCGTGGCCCAAAGTCTTACCAGCGTGGTTC
>DATNDM010000236.1:0-6799 GCA_035553235.1 Pyrinomonadaceae bacterium
GGCCGCCGCGATCGACTTCTTCGGACCGCAGTATGGCTTGCCGAAAGCCATCAGCGGGCATCAGAACTACTTTCTCTGGGGACCACGCGATTACAACGGCGACATCGTGATCCTGCTCGGCGGACTCGAACACGAGGCGCGCGCGCAGTTCGACTCAGTCACAGTCGCGGCCACGCTCAACAATCCCTACGCATATCGCTACGAGAACCGTCCGATACTTTTATGCAGAGGTTTGAAGTGGAACCTGCAGGCTGACTGGTCGCGCGTGAAGAATTGGCGCTGATTGTACGTAACGGTACGGACAGAATGTTGTCCGCGCTCACTAGAATCTTCTCGAACTACGATTCGAACAAGGGGGAACTCAAAACGTGGCGAGCCCGAAGCGCTCTCCAAATCGGGAGAGCAGTCATGTGGCCGAGGGAGAGCCACGGAAAGACTCACGACCGCGCGGCCGCGGCATGCTGCGCACTTTAGGTCTCGGACTGATCACCGGCGCCGCAGACGACGACCCATCAGCAATCGGAACTTACGCCAGCGCGGGAGCCGCAATCGGGCCTGCGTTTCTTTGGACCGCACCAGTCACATTCCCGATGATGTGCGCCGTTGTCTACCTGTCTGCGAAGGTCGGACAGGTTGCGGGCAAGGGGCTCTTCCATGTCATCAAAGATCATTACTCGCGCTGGATCCTGTACCCGGCTGTCATTGGCGTCCTCATCGGCAACACGATTGAAGCCGGCGCTGATATCGGAGGTATGGCGGCGGCGATCTCGGTCTTAATCCCGGTACCGCTGCCCTTCATCATTATTCCGGTAACAGTCGCGATCTTTTCGTTGCAGGTGTGGGGATCGTACGAATTGATCCGGAATGTTTTTCGTTGGCTCGCGTTGACGTTGCTTGCGTATGTTGGTTCCGCGATCATCGCGAAGCCGCAGCTCGCCGCAGTGATCAAAGGCACACTGATCCCGACAATCCACTTCGATGCGAAGTTTTTGTCGCTGTTAGTGGCAGTGATTGGAACGACGCTTTCGGCTTACTTGTACACCTGGCAGTCGAACCAGGAAGTCGAAGAGGAAATCGCGATGGGCCGGCGACGCCTGGTCCAGCGACAGGGCGCGACTAAGAAGGAGTTGAACGCGACGAAGACAGACGTGATTTCGGGCATGTTCTTTTCGAACATGGTCATGTACTTCATCATCCTCTCCACCGCCTCGACGCTCTTCAAAGCAGGACGGACGGAAATCAACACAGCGGCGGAAGCAGCGGAAGCGCTGAGACCATTAGCGGGCGATGCGGCGACGATCTTATTCGCGTTAGGCGTGATCGGTGTCGGTTTTCTGGCAGTGCCGGTGATGACTACGGGCGCTGCTTACGATTTGTGCCAGGTGGTTGGATGGAAACACAGTCTGCATGCGAAACCATCCGAGGCGAAGAAGTTCTATGGTGCAATTGCCGGCTTCACACTAATAGCGATGTGCTTGAACTTCCTCGGCTTCAATCCGATGAAGGCGTTAGTTTATTCAGGTATCGTGCAGGGTTTCTCAACGCCGCCGTTGCTGCTGCTGATCATGCTGATGACGAACAACCGCAAGATCATGGGACCGCGCGTGAATACTTTTTGGCTGAATGTGCTCGGGTGGATCACGACGGTAGCGATCTTCGCTGCGAGTATCGGTCTGGTCGTCACCTGGTTTTACTTTTAGCCACAAAAAGGCACAAAAGCACAAAAAGAGAAAAGCAGTTACTGAAGTTCAGGTAACTCGCAGCGCTTTTCTCTTTTGTGCTTTTGTGCCTTTTTGTGGCTAAAAGTAAAACCAGGTGAGTAGGCGGCGACGGTGACGGCGGTGCCGTTGAACGCCGCTGTTCCGCAAAGGGCGTCGATGTTCATTTGATCGGTCAGATCGTTAATGCTCGCACCGGCGTGTTGTTGCGCGACGGATTGTTGATTGCCATCGCGATCGTGTCCCCAGCCGTGCGGAATACTCACGACGCCCGGCATGATCTCTTCTGAGACTTCAACCGGCAACACGATCGAGCCCAAGCGCGATCGCACGACCACCTTCTGCCCATTCAGCAGATCGCGATTGGCCGCGTCGGTCGGATGCATGACGATGGAGCATTGAGGCTTCGCGGGATTTCCTTTTACTAATCGTTCACTGTTGTGCATCCACGAGTTGTTGCTGCGCAGTTGTCGCCGCCCAATCAACATGAGATGACCGTTGACAGCGTGTTCAGCAAATCTTGTCTTTACACGTTCGACGTCGTTGACGAAAGCTTTCGGCGCGAGGTCGATCTGCTTGTCAGCGGTACGCAGACGCCCGGGCAAGCAGCGCGTGAGTGGACCGAGATCGATGCCGTGCACGGATTTTTTGACCTTTCGCAGCGTCAGACCTTTCGAAAACGGATTGAACCGCGCACCGTATGGTCCAAAGCGCAAACCCAAATCCAGTATCCGCTCTGGTGTTAAGAATTGCTTGATCAACTTGCGCTTCAACGCGCCGACCACACTACCGTTCTTCATCCGCGTCTCGAGTTCGAGCAGGATCTCCCAGTCGTGTCGCGTGTCAGCGCTTCGCTTAAATAGCGGCGGTGAAAACTTCGTCGTGTTATGGACCGCGAGCAGGTGCAAGGCGAGATCGTAGTGTCCACGTTCAAGCGGCGAGACGGGCGGCAGGATGATGTTTGCATGGTGCGTCGTCTCGTTGATGTAGCAGTCGATTGACACCATGAACTCGAGACTCGCCAGCGCGCGATCCACTTCGCGGCCGTTTGGCGTTGAGAGCACTGGGTTGCCGGCGAGTGTCACGAGCGCCTTCACTTGTCCTTCACCGTCAGTCAGGATCTCTTCGGCAAGTGCCGCGACCGGCAACTCTCCGGCAAACTCCGGCAGTTTTCGTACGCGACTCTGCCAGCGACCGAAAGCGCCGCGCGGCGCGATCGATTCAGGCGCTGACACAGGATCGAAAGCCGGCAACGGAAACATCGCGCCACCAGATCGATCGAGATTTCCTGTAACGATATTCAGAACGTTAATCGACCACTGGCAAAGGCCGCCGAACTCCTGCGTGCTGAGTCCGATTCGTCCGTAGCAAACAGCCGATTCAGCCGCGGCGAATTCGCGTGCGAGTGCACGAATGTGAGTCGCGTCGATGCCGGTGATTGGCGCGACGCGTTCCGGCGCAAACTCAGCCACAACCTTCTGAACTGTGTCGAGACCTTTTGTAAACGACGCCAGCTGGTCCAGGTGTGCCAAACCTTCCGCGAAAACAACGTGCAGGAGCGCAAGCAGCAAGAGCACGTCTGTGCCTGGCCGGATGAAGATGTGCTGGTCGGCAAGACGTGCTGTTTCGTTGTAACGCGGATCGACGAGTACGACTTTTCCACCGCGGTCGCGGATCTCTTGTAACCGGCGCGCCATGCCGGGCGCAGTCATCATGCTGCCGTTCGAGACTGCCGGATTCGCGCCGAGTATCAGAAAATACTGCGTGCGATCGACGTCGGGAACTGGTAGCAGCAGTTGGTGACCAAACATCAAATACGAAGCGAGGTGATGCGCGAGTTGGTCCACCGACGTCGCGGAGAATTTATTTCGCGTGCGCAGGCTTCGCAAAAATCCGGGCGCGAAGAGAAGCGCGCCGTAGTTGTGAACATTCGGATTGCCGAGATACGTCGCGATCGAATTCCGGCCGTGTTGCGCGCGGATGCGTTTCAGGTTGGCGGCTACTTCAGTGAAGGCCTCGTTCCAACTGATGCGTTCCCAGCCGCGATCAGTGCGACGCACTGGATGTTTGAGCCGATCTTTGTCGTAGTGGAGGTCTTGTAACGCGACAGCCTTCGGACAGATGTAGCCGCGGCTGAATGGATCGTCTTTGTCGCCGCGGATGTTGAGGCGCTGTTCGCCTGCGACCGTGATCTCGATCCCGCAGATCGCTTCGCAAATACTACAGGTGCGATAGTGGACCGAGTTATTCATGGTGCGGCAAAGCTTAACATCCGGCTAATCTGAGGCCCAACTTTTTAGCCACAGATTACACAGATCTTACAAAACCGATTTGTAGCGCGAGGCGAGGAGGCCCGTCGCATTCCTGATGTCGATGTCCGCAACCAGCAAACCCTCTTCGCCGTAAGGTTGGTAGGCCTGCAACGTGCCATCGGGACGCACGATCGCGGACGTCGTCGGTGAGCCATCGCTCGCGTAGTTCACGGTCGCGAAGTAACACGTATTCTCCGCCGCGCGACACAACGCCGCCTTTTCATGAAATGAATTCGCCGGATCAGCAAAACTCGCAGGCCGATAACTTTCCGGTTCAGCCCACGAATAGTGTGGATGGAACACGACGTGTGCGCCACCTCGAACCGCAACGCGCACCGTCTCCGGATAACGCCAACCTTCATGACAGATCGCGATACCAAACTTCAACTCGCCAGTTTGGAAAACGTGCCTCCCGGAACCGGGCGCATAGATCGTGTCTTCCGTCGGATCGAGTTGGACCTTGTCCTGAAAACCAGCGACCGTCCCATCGCGATTTATCACGAGCGCACTGGCCAACACCGCATCTCCAACCACCCGTTCAGTCCCGAGTATCACGGTGACGTTTGCTTTCGCCGCAGCCGCCGCAATCGTGGACCACGCGCGTTCGAGAAACACCGGATCAGGCGGCGACACTCTCGTAGTGATTCCGCGATAACCGGGAACAAAACACTCAGGAAAGCAGATGATGTCCGCCTGCTCCCGCGACGCCTGCGCGATCGCTGCTTCAGCGAGCGTGACCGACTCTTCACGCGTTGCCGGAAAACGGATGTTAGCCAGTGCGATTCGATATGTGTTCATTTAGAGTAACTTCGCCGTCATGCTGATTGGTGTACTCGCCAGTGCTTTCGACAATGGGCAGTTTTCTTTCGCGCCCTGCGCATACTTCTGGAACGCTTCGTTATCGATGCCCGGAACTTCCGCTTCGGTTTCAAGTTCGATCTGCGTGATCGAAAATGCTTCTCCAACCTTTTCGAGTTTGACTCTGGCTTCAGTGTGAATTCGCGTCGCCCTGATTTGCGCGCGCGAGAGCGCGGCGGTCAGCGCCATGGTGAAACAACCCGCGTGAGCCGCGCCCAGCAACTCTTCCGGATTAGTAGCCGCCTCGCCCTCTTCAAATCGAGACTTGAAAGAATACGGACCTTCGAATGCGCCGCTCCCAACCTTCAAATTCCCTCGACCCTCCGCGAGATTTCCTTCCCATTCAGCTTCTGCTTTTCGTGTTGGCATAATGTCCTTTCATTTGTTTTGGATTAGTCGTTAACGATTGCCATAAATAAGCACCACAATCAAGAGCGCGATCAGTATCGTAACCACCAGCAACGCGATCTTCCAGAAGCTGTATGGCCGGTCGCCCTGAATCTCACCCGTCCGGCCATTCACCAGAATCTGAAACAGCTTGCTGTTGTAGCGATACGCGCCCGCATAAACCGGCAGCAACAGGTGCTTGAATGTCGTGTCGGAATAACTCGTTGACAAACTATCGATCCGTTGCTCGTCGCCGCCGATGTCGTTACGCACTGAACTTTGGATTGCAGGCGCGATAACGTTCTTCATGAGTTCAAAGCCTTGCGCGAGATCGACCTGATAACGCTGCGCCTTGAAGCCCGATAGAAACGCCGGATTGTAAGGCTTCAAGTCCGGCAAGTCCCACGGCTCCAGGGCCGCGAGACGATTCGAAGGTAACGAGAGTGTCGCCGGAATCAAAACATCGTCGAACGAATTCATGACTGTGCCCGACGCGGAGTACCAGCGAGTGTGTCTCACTTGTCGCGTGCGTTGCACCTGATTGCCCTGCGCGTCTTGTTCGTAATAGGTTTCGGTGACGTAGTAGTACTCGCCGCGCTGGCCTTCGTAATCGGTAGTCGTGTTCGTGTCGTAAGTCCAGAACGGAATGTAAACACCCTGGATGGCGTCAGGTTGTGCGAAACGTTTGAGATCGTTGGGCGCGAACCATCTCGACGAAAGCCATTGCCTGAGATTTGCGCCGGCCTGTTGTTGCGTTACGCAAAACGGTAACAATCCGCCGGGAGTGACAATCGGATCCGCAGACTTCGGTTGGGCCACGATCTGCACGCCGCAAAACTCGCACCGACCAGCGACCTGCGGTGGCGTAAAGATCGACGTTGCCCCACAGCTCTGGCATTTCACTTCGAGCGCATTGGCCGCAAGCTTTTGCATCTGCTCGGGCCGAATCTGCTGATGCTGATCGAATGGCTGCTCCTCAACGCGCGCCACGCTTTCAGCAATCTTCTCCTTGTGCCCGCAGTAAGGACACGTAAGAAACCCGTCGCGCGGTTCAAAAAGCAGATCCGCACCACACGAAGAGCACGGGTAATGATCGATCTCATTGGGTTTTACGCTCATTTGAAATTTCGATTCTATTTGATACCCGTCTCTGGAGCTACCGCCGTACCGATGCGGATCTTCTCTTCCAAATCCTGTAAAATCCTGCCACCTTAATTCTCACAAAGGCTACTCCTCACATGGATTTTGAATTAGTTAGTAAAATACATAGTATTGACATCATCGCTTCGGGCAACGGCGTTCGGGATCGGAAACGATTACGAAAGTTATATGGCGGTACCACATGGCGAAAGCTGAAAGGTATTGCTCATGTGAGGTTGCCTAATGGTAGGATAAGGTTAGCTGAAATTCACTGGTATGAATCTCACGGAATAGGGAAGCGAGAACTTAAACTTAAGTTGCCGTTTCTCGATTAGTCATGAAGAAAGAGCAATCTGTTCAATTTGTTGTCTGTCTTGATAATGA
>DATNDM010000237.1:0-2986 GCA_035553235.1 Pyrinomonadaceae bacterium
TTAAGGCCTCCCTCAAAGTAACAATTTCCCGATTACTATTCAATTCCTGATTGCTTTCCAAATAAGGCCGCAGGATCCTTCTCAAACCCTCGCGCGCCCTGTATAAACGGGCCTTTACTGCGCCCACGTCGGTGCCTGCAACCTCAGCCACCTCGCTCAAGCTCAACCCTTCGTATTCAAACAAAATCAGTGACTCACGTTGCAATGGTGGAAGACTGAAAACCGCTTCCCTCACGTGGGCCGCCAACTCTTCGTCGAGCAATCTTCGCAAAGGCGCTCGACGCGGCGAGTCTTTCGGTTCCTCAACGACTTCGTCCAGTGCGGTCTCGCGTCCCAGATCCCTGAAGTGTTTCAGAGCAAGGTTACGCGCGGCCGCATACAAGTAAGTTTTCAACGAAGCTCGTTCCGGACGAAAGTTCTCGGGCTTGCGAATCAAGCTGAGAAAGCAGTCGTGCGTAACGTCTTCAGCACTTTCAACCGAGCCCAGCAACCGGTAAGCGAAACGAAAAATTGGTTCCCGGTATCGTTCGTACAACTCCAGGAACGCTGCCTGGTCGCCGTCTCCCGTTTTTTGTAGCAAAACCTCGTCTGTGGTTCTCTCGGGCAATCAAGCACTCGATCCTGCAGGACTCGCTCCTGCTATAGTTACCGAAATCCCGACATAAGTTACGGGTCCGGATGGAAAAAACTTGCGCGCCCAAATAAATGCCGCAAAAACCGCGAATATTAATCCCACGAGGGCGGCAAGTACATGTCTTTTGCAATTATTGCCGGGTCAGATCGACCAGATCCGTTTGTCAATCAGGGCTTAGGATGCACTTTAAGACCAAACGGTTGACGGGCAAACACCTCGCATCTAAGATGTTTTCGTCCTTAGACTTGCTATGAAATCGCCTTTGCGCCTTTCCGCCTTTGCGGGAACAATCATCCTCTGCGTCGGACTTCTAGCGCAGCCCTTATGCGCTCAGACCTCGAACGCACCGGAACGTGAACAACTTCTAAACGGCCTGCGCCTGCTCTTCTTTCCGAAACCCGGCGATCCTGAAGTCGTCCTGAAACTGCGCATCAACAGCGGCGCCGCCTTCGATCTCGCAGGCAAGTCAGGCGAGATGGCACTGCTTGGCGACCTGCTGTTTCCCGACCCCGCCACCCTCGATTACTTCACTGACGAGATGGGCGGCCGGCTCGACGTCGCCGTTACGTACGATTCGATGACGATAACAATGGTTGGCAAAGCGGATCAGTTTGAGCACATCGTCGAAGTTTTGCGCAACGGTCTCATTTCGACGGAGTTGACTCCAGAGATGGTCACGAAGATTCGTGATGCACGAATCAAGCTGCTGCGCGATACGAAAATCTCGCCCACGGAAGTCGCTGACCGCGCCATCGCGGCGCGACTTTATGGTGACTTTCCCTATGGTCGTCCTGCGGCTGGCTCACCGGAAGATGTAGCGCGAGTTGACCGAGCTGATTTGATGCAGGCTCACGATCGCTTTCTGAATTCAAACAACGCCACACTCGCGATCATCGGCGGCGTCACTAAACAGCGCGCGATGAGAACGTTGCGACAGTTACTCGGACCATGGCGCAAGAGCGAAGAGATCGTACCAACCACTTTTCGCCAGCCGAATCCGCCTGACACACGCACACTGATCGTTAACGTGCCTGGCCCCACGGTCGAACTGCGACTCGCGGCGCGCGGTGTATCACGCGCGGATACTGACTACCCGATCTCGATGGTGCTCGCGCGAGTGGCACAACATCGCTGGGAAGCGGCGAGTCCCGAGTTATCAAAGCAACCAGTTTTCGCTCGCAGTGATGCTTATGTGCTGCCGGGCGCTTTCGTCATGGGCGCTGCAGTCACGGAGATGACCGTTTCCGATTCACTTGCGAAAGCGAAGAAAGTGATCGAGTCGTTAATGACAACTCCAGCCACGGCGGCTGAACTGGACCGCGCGAAGAACGAATTGAGCGCGGAATTGTCCGCCGTACTGACAAAGCCTGACGCGGCAGCAGATCCATGGCTCGATGCAGACACGTATCGCTTGACTGCACCTCAGGACCAGATTGCCTTACTGAAGACCGTTAACGCGTCGGATATTCAACGTGTCGCAAATCGACTTTTCAATAAGACCGTCGTTTCAGTGGTTGCGGGTGAGTCGGCGCCACTCAAGGCTGCATTGCAGGGCCATTATCAATATGAAGTGTTGGGCGAAATCGCAACTCCGGCTCCATCGCAAAAACCGCCAACGAAACCAGCAAATAACAACAATCCCAGGTAATCACAAATTGTTTGCAAGCGTCTTGCAACCAAACCTGAATCAGATTTGGATTTACTAACTGTGCTTGATAACGGAAGTGCCGCAACCGAGCATGCGGGCCGCGTTCGCGAGATGTTTTCAACCATTGCGGGCCGGTACGATCTCTTGAATCACCTGCTTTCCGGCAATACCGACAAACGTTGGCGCCGGATCGTAGCAAACAGAGTACGCGACAAGCTTTCGTCGAGCAGCTCGCGCGTTCTCGATGTGGCCTGCGGCACAGGCGATCTGGCGATCACGTTGTTTGAAATTACGGGAGCAGGAGTTGTTGCGACTGACTTTTGCCGGCCGATGCTGGACATCGCTGCCGGTAAGATTTCCGGTCGTATACGCTTGATCGAGGGAGACGCGTTGGACCTGCCCTTTCGAGATGGCACATTCGATGTTGCGACAATCGCGTTTGGATTGCGAAACCTGTCGAGTGTCGAAAGCGGGCTGGCGGAACTCTCCAGGGTCGTGAAACCGGGCGGCTGGGTGGCTGTGCTCGAGTTTTCAAGACCGGCGAATGCGATGTTGCGACCCTTGTTTAATTTGTACTTCAGAAAAGTACTGCCGTGGATGGGGGGCCTTATCAGTGGTTCACGAGGCGCGTATACCTATCTGCCGGCTTCGGTCCAGACGTTTCCGGACCAGTCTCAACTCTCGCTCCTGATGGAGCAGGCAGG
>DATNDM010000238.1:0-2947 GCA_035553235.1 Pyrinomonadaceae bacterium
GCCCGAAAAAGCGCCCCGACCGATTCCGGAAATCGCACCGTTCTCACCGAAGCCTGAAATCGCTCCGGAAAAAACGAGGCCGATCCCCGAGGTTGCGCCGGATAGTCCGAAGAAGTACTAACACTAACCAAGCCATCCACAGACTGCGCCGATTACGTTCTGCGTAATCTGTGGATGGCTTTCAATGAAATGAGCCAGTATCTCAAACCGGTTGCCCTGATTAGCATGCCGACGCTCTCGGCGCGCTTTCCGTCGTTTCAACTTGCGTTGCTCAAGCCGACGCTCGAAAACGCCGGCATTCCAGTGCAGACGTTTTCGCTGTTCATGTACTTCGGAACGTTCGTCGGTTGGCGTATCAACGAAACGCTGGCCGACGTCTACGCAAGCATGGTCGGCGAGTGGCTCTGGACCAAAGCGGCCTTCGGCGACTTCGCCAACAACGACGAGTATTTCGAAATCTATCGCAGCAACCTCGCCGGCATCTGCCAAAAGGCTGGTTGCTCGCTCGACGATCTGCGACAGTTGCGCGAAACCGCGGCGCCGGCTTTTATCGACTGGTGCATTGAGCGTGTCGACTGGAGTCGCTTCGGCCTCATCGGATTTTCGGTCGTCTTCCAACAAACACTCGCGAGCATCGCGTTGGCGAAGGCGTTGAAGCAACACTATCCGCACATTCCGATCATGATGGGCGGTGCGACGTTCGAAGACGACATCGCCGAAGAGATCATGAAGGGCTGTCCGCAAATTGATTACATTCACTGCGGCGACGCGGACGAAACACTTCCGAAAGCGATCCGGCGCGTCTACAGCGGCGAGTCGATCAAGGGAATGCCCGGCATCATGTGGCGCGACAACGATCGCGTGGTTTACAACGGGCGCGCACCGAACCTTGCCGACATGAACAAGACGCCCGTGCCGGATTTTGACGAGTACTTTTACGCCCGCAAGCAGGGCGGTTACGAGTATCACGACCAGGCTCAGGGCGTGCTGTTGCCGATCGAGACTGCGCGCGGTTGCTGGTGGGGAGTGAAGAACCACTGCACGTTCTGTGGTCTGAATCGCGCCGGCATGGAATTCCGATCGAAGCGCGTCGAAAATGTGATCGAGCAACTCGACGAGCTGTCGCGTCGTTACGGCATTCTCGACTTCAACGCGATTGACAACATCATCGAGCCCGAATACATCGACAAGTTGTTTGGCCAGCTCAGCGAAGCGAACACCGATATTCGTTTGCACTACGAAGTGCGGCCCAGTCTGTCGCGCGTGCAGCTAAAACACATGCGCCAGGGCGGGTTGTTTTCGATTCAGCCAGGTGTGGAGAGTTTCTCGACGCACATCCTCAAGCTGATGAAAAAGCACACGACGGGCGTGCGGAATCTCGAGTTGATCAAGTGGTCTACGTATTACGGCATCAATAATCTCTACAACATCCTGCTGCGTTTTCCGGGCGAGACGGCTGAAGATTATCGAGCGCAGTGCGATGTGATCGCGAAGATTCATCATTTCCAGGCGCCGTGGGCGATTGCGAAGGCGCGCGCGGATCGCGGGTCGCCGATGTACACCTATCCGGAGTCGCAGTCGATCAGTAGACTCGTGCCGTCGCCTTGTTATGACTACTTGTATCCGAAGGATCGGTTCGATCTGAATCGTGTTTCGTACTACTTCGAGCACGAGATGGGCAACACGCTTACAGATCAGGAGTACGCTGAGATCTTTGCGGCGGTTGATGCGTGGCAGGATCGCTGGAAACAGCGTCCGCGACCGTATCTGCGATATCGAAAGGCATGGGCCACGATCTTGATCGAGGACGGACGCAACTGCTCACTGCGCAAGACGAAGTACTCGGATGATTACGCGACGCTTTACGAATACTGCGCGGACGCGCGGAGTCGTAAAGACCTCGCCGCGCGCTTCGACGACGCGCCGTGGGTCGAGGGCGCGCTGGAGGAGTTTGTTGACAAAGATCTCATGATCCATTTGGACAATCGATATCTCAGCCTGGCTCTCCCCGAGAATCGTTATATCTAGCCACGCATTAGACGGACGTCGTACACGGTGTTCAAAACAAATCGGCGTTTGAAATCCGTGGCGAAAACCTGACGTTATGCTACGCGAAGCACATTCGACGACGCTCGCATCGTTACCGGAAAGCTTTCAATCAGCGCGCGCGGAGTTGCTCGAGTTGCTTCAGCGCGGCGCGATTCTTTACCGCACGGAATCGCAGCCGGTCCTTTCCCGCGATGGCACTTCCGCGCGTTGGATGCTCGACTCGCTCGCCGTCACGCTTTCTCCACACGGCGCGCAGCTCGCCGGCCGCTGCATTCTCGAACTTCTCAAACGTTTCGACGGTCGGCAAATCGCCACCTACGGCCTGACTGGCGTTCCGATTCTGCAATCGTGTCTTCTTCAAGACGATCGTTATCGCGGCCTGCTTATTCGCAAAGAACGAAAGCAACACGGTTCGTGCAAACTGATCGAAGGCGCTATCGATCCGAACGAGCCTGTGATTCTGATCGACGATTCGGTTAGCTCAGGCACATGCATGACTGAAGCCACCGAGCGACTCGAAGCTGCAGGTCTGCGCGTCGAAGGCGGAATTTGTCTCGTCCGCTTCGGCTGGCAAAACGGCTACGCGCTCATGCAGGAGCGCGGTTATCACATGGAAGCCGTTTACGATATCTGGACCGACTTCATCGCCCACATGGACGACGAAGAACAGCCGCTCGCAAACCCGTCGAAATGGTTTCCGGTGTTCGAATGGTCCACAGAAAAAGCACCCGAGCAGCTTCATCCCGCGGAACTTGCACGCCTCGTCGTTTCTGAATACTTGTCGTCGAAGAAACTCTTACAGCCGCCTGAATCTTTAGACAAAAAGTACGACTCAGCGGGCGGGGCGTGGGTGAGTATTCGATCGAAGGCGAGCGTTTACAAACGCCACGCGCGCGGC
>DATNDM010000239.1:0-6497 GCA_035553235.1 Pyrinomonadaceae bacterium
TGAAGGTTCCGGTGATGCTCGTGCACAGCTTGTGGGACCAGGAAGACATCTACGGCGATATCCACGTGTACAAAGCGATCGAGCCCAAGGATACAAACAACGACAAGGTGTTTCTGGTGCTTGGTCCGTGGCATCACGGGCAGGAGATTCGCGATGGGAGCACGCTCGGCGCGATCAAGTTCGACAGCGACACCGCGCTGACATTTCGACGTGAGATTCTGCGCCCGTTCCTCGATCAATATCTGAAAGATGGCGCGCCAAAAGCAGACATAGCGCCAGTGACGGCCTTCGAAACGGGGACAAACAAGTGGTATCGCATGTCGTCATGGCCCAGAGGCTGTGAGAATGGCTGCACAATCAAACCGACGCCGCTTAATCTCAACAAAGGATTAAAGGCGAGCTTCGAGACGCAACGGGGGGTTGATTACGAGGAGTACGTGTCAGATCCGGCGAAGCCCGTGCCGTTTCGCGCGCGTCCGATTGATGCTGGTAGTTGGTCACGCTGGCTGGTTGACGATCAGCGTGAGATGTCCGGGCGTCCCGATGTTTTGGTTTATACGTCGGATGTTTTGAAAGAGCCGGTGAAGATAAGTGGTGAGCCGATCGCAAACTTGGTTGCATCGACGAGTGGAACGGACGCGGATTGGGTGGTGAAGCTGATCGATGTTTATCCGCCGCAAGTAGCGTGGCAGCCGAACATGGGTGGCTATCAGTTGATGATTTCCGCTGACGTATTTCGTGGACGTTATCGCGAGAGTCTGGAGTTTGCGAAAGCGATCACCGCGAATGAGCCCTTGAAATACCGCTTTACGTTGCCGACGGCGAATCACGTCTTTCTGCCGGGGCACCGCATCATGGTCCAGATCCAGTCAAGCTGGTTCCCGCTCTACGATCGCAACCCGCAGACCTTTGTGCAGAACATCTTCTGGGCCAAACCCGAGGACTACAAGAAAGCGACACAGCGAATCTACAACACGAGCTTCATCGAACTGCCGCTAGTCACAAAAAATTAACCACGGATTACGGATTGGATCCGCATTTAAGTCCGTGTAATCCACGGTTAAAAACTACGGAAGAAGAAATGGCCGAGACGAAAACCAAACCTACAAACGAAAGTGTCAACGATTTCCTCAACAAGATCTCCGATGAAGAGCGACGTGCGGACTGTTTTCAGGTCGCGAAGATCATGGAGGAGGTCACGGGTGAGAAGCCGACGATGTGGGGACCGAGCATCGTCGGCTTCGGCAGTTATCACTACAAATACGACAGCGGTCGCGAGGGCGACTGGCTCATGACCGGCTTCTCACCACGCAAAAAGGATTTGACGCTGTACATCATGATGGGCTTCGAGAAACATCGTGACCTGATGGAGAAGCTCGGTAAGCACAGTCACGCCAAGTCGTGCCTGTACATCAAACGACTCTCGGACATTCACGTACCGACACTCAAGAAGCTAATCAAGGCATCCCTGAAAGATCACAAAGCGTATATCGCATCAAAGACTAAATCCTGAAAATCTTGTAATCCTGTTCAACGGCTACCATCCGCGATACGGATCCGGGCGGAATTAACAACCACCGCATCTCCATCGATCACGGGCACGGCTCGAGACTCGACTTGCGCGCTCCACCTGAGCTTCCGCTTAGTCTGCTCCATCCGCACCAGGAACGCCTCATCGTTCACCTCATAACAGATGAACACATCACCCTGATGCTCGAGAAAATAAATCTTCTCGATCCGTCCTTTCACTCTCAAACTGAAAACACGTCTCATCCCTTTCGGCGAGCTGAACTCACCCATCCCATCCTGACGCACGATGTAGTTCCCAGCCGACGTCGCGAATAGAAAGAACGACCGTTCACCCGCTTCACCAATGCGATCCGCGACTGCAAAGGTTTCAGCCCCGAATGCGACTATCGCAAACAGCAGTATCACGAGGCACACTACGAGGAGCTTCTTCATAACGATTTCTCCTTTTTGGCGGGGCGGTGAGGTAGCCAGTTTACTACAATTCGGCGCATAATCTCCGCAAAATCCCCCAAGTCAGAATCAGGGGTGATCAATGGACAAACACCGGTTAGAAGCAATCGAGAAATACATAATCAACTTTTTCCAGGAGCAGCAGCAGTCACGTATTCTGGCCAAAGACCTCTTTGACAGCACCGGTGCGTACGCGAACGCCGACATCGTCCGGGCGCTGGAAGATCTGGAGAAGCGAGAGCGTGTACTGGTGCGACACACGACCGAGGGCAACGACTACGTCTCCCTCACGTCCCACGGAATCGCGCTCCTCGGGATCGAGAAAGGCGGCGTCGAGAGCGAAGCTGCGGCATTACCTCATCCGCCGAAGAGCGCCACGAAGGCTTGAGTCTTAGAAGTATGAAAGTCTTGGTCCCCACCCTGTTTATTTTGCTTCTCTCCCTTTCCGCGGCTGCGCAATCGCCGGATTTCGCGACCGGCAACTCGCTCGCGGAAGTCCGTGACAAACACAACGCGCTGCTCATCGTCTTCAAGTCGCGAGTGATCGACGCGAGTGATCGCGAAGGCGCTATCATCGACGACGTTCTTCATGCCGATCCGGTACCGAAAGGCCGCTATCGCTGGGTCTACTCACAACTCGCCAAAAAGCTCAACAAGTACATTCAGAAATACCGAAGCCTCCGTGCTGCGAATGGACTGTCGGAAGCCGATTACGTCATCTTCTTCAACGTGGTCGAGTTTCGGCGCATCCTCAACACGCTTTATCCCTACGGTGAGCTGTTTGTAATCGTCAAAGGCTCGCCCGAAGAGTTGAAACCGCCACGCGTCGTCTGGCGCGCGAAGAAACTGCTATTTGCCGAAGACGCGATCGGCGATCTGATCAAAGACCTCAAAGCCGTCCGCGGTGAGAGTTAAACCGTTAGACCGTTAGACCAGCATTGCACGAAAAGTCTGTCTGCCGGCTCTTCTCTGTGCAACCTCTGTGTTCTCTGTGTCTCTGTGGTTGTTTTTTTCGAACAATTCTCAACCACAGAGGCACAGAGAACACAGAGGTTGCACAGAGAAGAACTCCGAAAACCACTTTAAGTGCAAAGACAGTTAGTGCGCTCGACCGCAAACTTTGCAACCCCGTTTGGGAATTAACGTGTAAAGTGCGTGCAACTTTTTGGTTGCCGCGTTCACTAACGTGGATGATCAGTTCTTTGCCACGGGGATCCGTGGCTAAATGTTTTCCCACCTCCTAATCAAAAAGGGACTGGCCCGATGCTCATTTGGATTTTGTGTATTTTCTCCCTGCTCTTGCCTCAGCAGAGCACCGGTGCGCTCAAAGGCAACGTGACGGACCAGCTCGGCAGCCTCGTCGTCGGCGCCAGGGTCACGTTGCGTAACAGTCGCGGCATTACGACAAGCGCTACGACAAATTCCTCGGGCGTTTATGAATTCAGACGACTCGAACCGGGTACTTACGAACTCAAAGTAGTCTCGCCCGGGTTCCGCGTTTTCGAAGACAAAGAGGTCGAGATCACCGCGCGCGAACTCACGACACTGAACGTGCAACTCGAAGTCGCTCTCGAACAGGAGCAGGTAACAGTCGACGATCGAAACATCAGCACTGACTCTGACAACAACCAGAACGCGCTTGTGCTGCGCGGCAAGGAACTCGAAGCACTGCCAAACGATCCACAGGCTCTGGCCGCGGCGCTGCAAGCGATGGCCGGACCAACCGATCCTGAGGCGGGCGGCAACGCGCAGATCAAAGTCGACGGTTTCTCAAACGGGCAAATGCCTCCGAAAGAGGCCATCCGAGAAGTTCGTATCAACAACAATCCCTTTTCGGCTGAGAATGAGTTTCCGGGCTGGAACGGTATCGAGATCTATACGCAACCGGGCGCGGATAAGTGGCACGGCTCGTTCGCCTTCGACTTCAACGACGACAGTCTGAACTCGCGCAACCCGTTCACGTCGACGCGTGCGCCTTATCAGCAACGTGGTTACAGCGGCGGCCTCAGTGGTCCAATCATCAAGAAGCGCGCTTCGTTTTCAGTTTACCTTGACCGCTACTTGAGCGACGCGAATTCAGTCGTGAATGCGACGGTGCTGGATCCGGTGACACTCAAGCCCTTGAGGTTGAATGAGTCGTTCATCACGCCGGACGTGAACGACTACGGTAACGCGCGCTTCGATCTGAAAATCAACAAGATGCACACGCTCGTGGCCCGGTTCAGCTACAACCAATCGAAACAGGATTTGCAGGGCGTCGGCGGTTTCGCTTTGCCAACGCGTGCGTATCGTGGCAGCCGTTCGAACTTCATCGTCCAACTCACCGAGACAGCGCTGATTAATGAAAAGACGGTCAACGAAACGCGCTTTCAGTTCATCAGGAACCGGAATCATCAGACGAGCGTGCTGGATGCGTTCGCGCTGAACGTACTCGATTCGTTTCAGGGTGGAGGGTCACAGGTTGGCTCTTCGACGGACGCGCGCGATCGTTACGAAATTCAGAACTTCACTTCATGGACGTCCGGTAATCACTTCCTGAAGATCGGCGCACGGCTGCGTCATGCGAAGATCGACAGCATCTCGCCCAACAATTTCGGTGGGTCTTATACGTTCGCGGGCGGGCGTGGTCCAAAACTCGACGCGAACGATCAAGTCGTGATTGGTGCAGACGGTAAACCGGAGATCATCGAACTCAGCAGTCTCGAACGCTATCGACGAACGCTTGCGTTTTCACGCGCGGGTATGAATCCGGCGGCGATTCGCTTGTTAGGCGGCGGCGCGACGCAGTTTTCGATTGCGGGCGGGGATCCGGAAGCGAAATTGGGTCAGACTGATGTTGCGCTTTATTTTCAGGACGAATGGAAAGTGCGGCCCAACTTCACGCTTTCGCCCGGGTTGCGTTACGAGAACCAGAATAATATCGACAGCAACTACAACTTCGCGCCACGTATTGGTTTTGCGTGGTCACCCGTGTTTGGCAAGAAAACCGCGCCACCGCCTCCGTCCGTCGCTGCAAAGCCAGCCACGGCAGCGACAACGGGAACGACTGCCGCTGCCACTGCGGCTGCTGCGCCTCCCGCACACGCTGGTCCACCCAAGACCGTGTTTCGCGGCGGCGTCGGCGTCTTCTACAACCGCATCGGTGAAGACATCACGCTGAATTCGATTCGCTTCAACGGCATCAATCAGCAGCAATTTCTTGTCACCAGTCCGGCGGTGTTGGATCTGTTTCCGCTCGTGCCGCCAATCGACGTGCTCGACGCGTTTGCACAGCCACAGATTCGCCGTGTCATCGACGACGATCTCGCAACCTGGCGCTCGCTGCGCTTTATGTTCACCGTCGAGCGTTCACTGCCTGCGAACGTGAAGCTCTCACTCACGTACCAGCACGCTCGCACGAACCGCACGATGCGCACCGTCAACATCAACGCGCCGCTCGGCGGTACGTTCATTCCCGGCGTGCCAACGAGCGGTGTGCGCCCGCTCGGCGCGGACGCGGGCAACGTGTTGGAGTATCAATCGACTGGTCATTCAGTCAGCAACGTTTTCAGCGTAAACGTGAACGGGACGTTAAAGAAGGTCCAGTTCTGGAGTGGTTATAATCTCGCGAAATCGAGAAGCACTGATAGCGGTCAGACTGGTTCGCCTTTCGATGCTTACGATTTTAGTAATGAGTTTGCGCGTGGAAACTTCAGCACGCTGAACTTCGTGTACGGCGGTGGCAATTACACCGCGCCCGGAGGGATCCGCTTGAACATGTTTCTCATTGGCACCTCTGGGCCATCTTTCAACATCACCACAGGCCGCGATACAAATGGGGACACTTCGTTCAGCGAACGTCCTGCATTTGCGACGGATCTGAACGAGCCTGGAGTTGTCGTCACGCCGCTCGGTGCTTTCGATCCGACGCCTTCGCCGGGACAGACGATCGTCCCGCGCAACTTCGGGCGCGGGCCCGGTTATTTGTCGTTGAATATCAGTCTCGGAAAGGCTTTCAACTTTGGTAAGGCGATTGAGCCGAAGGCGCCGCCGCCGGGCGGTCCGAGTATTACGCCCGCAAGTGGCGGCGATCAGAAGCCGCCAGCAAAGCCTGCAGTGCAACGACCGTACGCCGTCAGTTTTTCTGTGAATGCAACGAATGTTTTGAATCGCACGAACAAAGGTGCGCCGGTGGGGAACATGTCGTCGCCGTTCTTTCTGCAATCGCCGTCTGGATCGAACCAGTTCAGCTTCGGCCCTGGAGTCGGTTCGGCCGGCAACCGCGTGATCAGCTTGCGCGTGCGCTTTAGCTTTTAGTCACAAAAAGGCACAAAAGCACAAAATGAATTATTCTATCTTGTGCTTTGTGCCTTTTTGTGGTTACAGCTAATGCGATCGAAAAAGTTCCTACTCCTGGTCATCTTTGTCGTCGTACTACTCTCTCAGGTTCCCTTTGCATATCGTAGATTCAAGCTTCGTAGCTTGAGCACCGCTATCAACCAACTCCAGTCGCAACGCACTCCGCAGCAAACTAATGG
>DATNDM010000240.1:0-4642 GCA_035553235.1 Pyrinomonadaceae bacterium
CATCTTCGCGCTCTCGATCATCAACGCCGACGAGCCTGATACCATCATCGCGGTGCGACAGGGTCCGCCGGTCGTGATCGGTCTTGGCGACCGCGAGTTCTTCGTCGCGTCTGACATTCCGCCGATCCTGCAACACACGCGCGACGTCTTCTTCCTCGGCGACGGTGAGATCGCGATCATCAATCGCGATGCAGTGCGCGTCGTAGACTTCGAAGGCAACTCGGTGCAGCCCTCGATCCAGCGCATCACGTGGGATCCGATCATGGCGGAAAAGGGCGGCTTCAAGCATTTCATGCTCAAGGAAATTTACGAGCAGCCGCGCTCCGTTCGCGACACCGTGCAGGGACGAGTGTCGCTCGACAGCGGTCAGGTATTTCTCGACGAGATGAGCAACATCACCGAAGCGGATTTCAAACGCTTCACGTCGATCAAGATCGCAGCGTGTGGAACGTCGTGGCACGCGGGACTCGCCGGCAAGTACATGATCGAGCAACTCGCGCGCGTGCCGGTCGACGTCGATTACGCTTCCGAGTTTCGCTATCGCAGTCCGGTGATGGACGAGAACACGTTGCTGCTTGTGATCTCCCAATCAGGCGAGACTGCCGACACGATCGCGGCGTTGCGCGAAGCGAAAGAGCTCGGCTCGAAAGTGCTCGCGATCTGTAACGTGCAGGGTTCGATGATCGTGCGCGAAGCAGACGGCACGATTCTCACGCACGCTGGTCCGGAGATTGGAGTTGCATCGACCAAGGCGTTTACGGCCCAGATGATCGCGCTCTATCTGCTGGGCCTGTACCTCGGAAACGTCCGCGGCGTGCTCAAGCCTGATGAAGCACGTTTTCATGCGCAGGAGCTCGCCGAGCTGCCCGTGAAACTCGAGCACCTGCTGAATGATTCAGACGGCATCGAGGAGTTGTCGAAAGAGTTCTTCCGCTCGACTGATTTTCTGTATCTCGGTCGTGGTATCAACTTCCCGGTCGCGCTCGAAGGTGCGTTGAAGTTGAAGGAGATCTCTTACATTCACGCCGAAGGTTATCCGGCGGGCGAGATGAAGCATGGGCCGAACGCGCTCATTGACGAACGGCTGCCGGTGCTCTTCATCAACACGCGTGAAGAGGGCAATCGCGCTTCGGAGCTGCGCTACGAGAAGACGCATTCGAATATCGTGGAAGTGAAGGCGCGTGAAGGTATCGTGATCTCGGTTTTGACTGAAGGCGATTCGATCTCGGCGGTGGTTTCAGATCACGTGATCGAGATTCCCGCTGCAAGCGATCTGCTGTCGCCGATACTCTCGATCATTCCGTTGCAGTTGTTGGCGTATCACATCGCTGTGCGGCGTGGTTGCGATGTCGATCAGCCAAGAAATCTCGCCAAGTCCGTAACCGTCGAATAGGATCACAAAAAGCACAAAGAAGAACACAAAACGGGCAAAGCAAAAAGGAAGATCGAAGCAGGGAGATGGCTCTGATCTTCCTTTTGCTTTGTGCCTGTTGTGTTCTTCTTTGTGCCTGTTGTGTTCTTCTTTGTGCTTTTTGTGAACCCCTCAAAGGGGCAAAAGGTTCATCGCTTGCCGGTGCGTCGCTCATGATCTAAGAGTTTTTTCTTCCGCTCGAGACCCCAGCGATAGCCGCCGAGACTCTCATCTTCACGCACCACACGATGACACGGAATCAGGAGCGCAACGGGGTTAGTGGCACACGCGCGGCCGACGGCGCGCACCGCGCCCGGTTTGCCGAGTGCTTTGGCGACGTCGCCGTACGAAACCGTCTCGCCGTAAGGAATCGCACGCAGCTTCTCCCAAACCTGGCGCTGAAACGCAGTGGCTCTGATGTCGAGCGGCAGATCGAGTCGCGGCTCGTTCTTATCGAGATGGTTCAGGATCTTCGCCACAGGCTCGCGCAAAGCTGAATCGTTGTGCTCTATCTGCGCGTGTGGAAACTCTTCGCGTAAGTCTTTCTCGAGTAACTCGTCGTCGTCGCCCATGCGCACGGCGCATACGCCGCGCTCCGTAATCGCAACGAGCACACGTCCCATCGTCGAATCGACGATCGTGTAACTGATCTCGACGCCGCGACCGCCGCGACTGTAAGTTGCCGGCGTCATGCCGAGCTCTTCGGCGGCGTACTCGTAAAGACGGCTGCTTGAATTAAAGCCCGACTCGTAAAGCGATGTCGTCACGGATTCTCCTTTGCGCACGAGTGCTTTGAAGTTGCCGAACTTGCGCGCGGCGAGGTACTGGCGCGGGCTGATGCCCATCACGCGCTTGAACGTGCGCTGCAAGTGAAAGACGCTGACGCCGGCGTGCGACGCGAGTTCGGCGAGTTTCGGTGAATCGCTTTCGGTTTCGTCGAGCAGACGACAGACGCGTTGCACGAGATCGATCTGCGGATCGAGAATGCGCGCGCGTTTTGGTTGGCAACGCAGACACGCGCGAAAGCCGGCTTGTTCCGCGGCTTCAGGCAAGTCGAAGAAGCTGACGCGTTCCCGATGCGCGCGACGCGACGGGCACGAAGGGCGACAGTAAACGCCAGTCGAGCTGACGGCGAAGACGAATTGACCGTCGAAGCGCGCGTCTTTCGCGACGACGGCTTGCCAGAGTTGATCGTTGTTCAGAGCTGCGTTCATGTTCAGCATGCCGGGATTTTACGTCTCGCAATATCCTGAATCTATCTGGTTCTTGCGGTCAAATTAACGACGGATGACACGGATTAAAAACCACGGATTTCCACTGAATGAATCCGTCTTTTTTTAATCTGTGTAATCTGTGGTTAAATGCTTTCACGCGTGGATTCGGAATTCCTGTCACAACTAAATGAACAACAACGCGAGGCTGTGCTTGCTACCGAAGGACCGCTCCTGATCCTTGCGGGTGCGGGCTCGGGCAAAACGCGCGTCATCGCGCATCGCATCGCGTACCTCATCGCCGAGAAGAAAGTGCCGAGCTGGAACATCGTCGCCGTCACGTTCACAAACAAAGCCGCCGATGAGATGCGGCAGCGCGTGCAGCGACTCTTGCGCACACAGGAACGTAGTGATCTGCCGCTCGTCTCCACGTTTCACAGTCTGTGCGTGCGCATCCTGCGACAGGACATCGAAAAGCTCAACGACAAGTACACACGTCGCTTCACGATTTACGATCAGGACGACTCGATCCGCTTGATCAAACAAGCAATTCGCGATCTCGGTTACGACGAGAAATACGTCGCACCGCGCGCGACCCAGTCAGCCATCAGTTCGGCGAAAAACCACGGCGAAGATCCGACGGCGTTCGCCGCGCGCGCTGAGTACCAGGACGAGCGACGCGCCGTGATGGCGAAGGTTTACGAGATGTACGAAGCGCGTTTGCACGGCAACAACGCGCTCGACTTCGACGACCTGCTGATCAAGACCGTGCGCCTGCTGCGCGACGTCGATGAAATCAGAGAAAAGTACAACAACAAATTTCGCTACATTCTCGTCGACGAATATCAGGACACCAACTCGTTGCAGTTCGCCCTCATCAGTTTGATCACTCAGAAGTCGCAAAACATCTGTGTTGTCGGCGACGAGGATCAGTCGATTTACAAGTGGCGCGGCGCGGACATCAGCAACATTCTCAACTTCGAAAAACATTTTCCGAAGACGAAGACAATTCGCCTCGAACAAAACTATCGCTCGACGCAGACGATCCTCGACATCGCGGGCGCGGTCGTGAAGAACAATCTCGAACGCAAAGGCAAGAACCTTTGGACGCAAAATCCACGCGGCGGTCGTGCCGGTTATTACCAGGCATTCGATGCGGACGCGGAAGCGCGTTGGGTGGCCCAGAAGATTGTCGAGCATCGACGCGAAGAGCGCGACATCCGCGCCGCCGTGCTTTACCGGACCAACTCGCAATCGCGCGTGTTTGAAGAAGCAATGCGCCGCACTGGTTTGCAGTACAACATCATCGGCGGCTTCTCGTTTTACGAACGGATGGAAGTGCGCGACATCATCGCGTACCTGAAACTCGCGCTCAATCCAAACGACTCGATTGCGCTCGGGCGCGTGATCAATAGCCCGCCGCGCGGCATCGGCAAGACAACCATCGACGAGCTCGAACGACGCGCAAAAGACTACGAGCTGTCTTTATGGGACACCATCAGCAACATGATCGAGCAACCGGGAAGTCTCGGCCCGCGTGCGATCAGCGCGCTGAAGAGTTTTCGTGCCCTCATCAACAAGCTCGCGAAGCTTGCCGACACGGCGGACGAGTCGACTAAAGAACCTGTTTCTGACATCGTGCGGGCGGCGATCATCGAAACCGGTTATGAGGCATCGCTGCGTGGCGAGCGCACGGACGAAGCGGAAGCGCGTCTGGAAAACCTGCAGGAACTCGTCAACGCTGCCGTCGATTACGATGACCAAGGCGTCGAAGGCGTGCGCGAGTTTATCGACCATTCAGCACTCGTTTCCGATCAGGACCAATACAAACGCGACGCACCCGTCACGCTCATGACGGTGCACGCGGCGAAGGGTCTCGAGTTTCCGCTCGTGTTCGTAGTTGGACTTGAAGAAGGTCTGTTTCCACACTCGCGCGCAGCCGCGAATCGTGCTGAGTTAGAGGAAGAACGGCGTCTTGCTTACGTGGCGATGACGCGCGCTGAGCGTTACCTGTACGTCA
>DATNDM010000241.1:0-3558 GCA_035553235.1 Pyrinomonadaceae bacterium
TGAGTCATTGGCAACGCGAGTGGCCGGTGATCCGGTGTTTGCGGAGTGGCCGTTGATCGTCTTGCATGATGCTGCGCGTGTCGCGCGATCGTCACCCGATTTCCTGTGGGCCACGTGGACGCGATTCGAACCTGCCTCAGATATTTATGCGGCGCGAACGGAAGTGACGCGACATCATCTGGTTTACACTGCGCCGATCGTGATCGATGCGCGGACCAAGCCTGGATTCCCGGATGAGCTCGTGGTGCGGGAGGATATTAAGAACCTCGTGGATCGGAGATGGAAAGAATATTTTTAGCCGCAGATTTACGCGGATAAACGCGGATCAGATCCGGATCGTAAAAAGCGCGCCGCCGTCGGGTGAGTTGGCAGCGGTCAGGGTTCCGCCGTGTTGCGTGATGATGCGGTGCGTGAGTGCGAGGCCGATGCCGTGGCCTTTGGCTTTCGTCGTGAAAAACGGGATGAAGATCTTGCGTAAGTCTGCCGGTGAGATTCCGGGACCGGTGTCGCGTACTTGAATTACGATACTTTCATTTTCGCGTGCTGCGGTGATAAAAACGCGGCCCTCCGGGTTTGCTTCAGTGCCGTTGCGCATTAGATTGAGGAGCGCCTGCCGCAGCATTCGTTCATCAGCGCGAACTGTTAGTGATGGATCCACAGCAACGACCGGATCGAGTCGCAGCTCAGTAGCGCAATCGGCAACGAGATCGGAGATCGATACCTCCTCCAACTGCAACGGCTGCGGGCGGGCGAAGTTGAGAAACGCGGTGACCATGCTCGAAAGGTTCCGCACTTCATTCAGCAACGAACTGGCCGCAACCTGCGCCTTCTCGTTCAGCTCCATGCTCTGCAGTAACTGCGCGTAACCCTGTAGCGTCGCGATCGCATTCTTGAACTCATGGGCCAACCCGGCCGACATCTCGCCCAGGCTCTCGAGATTGTTCTTCAGCGCCACTTGCTCGCGTAGCTCCGTTACCTCGGTGATGTCCGTCAGCAGGCACAGTGCGCCACGTGGCCCACGTTCAGGCGGTAGTTCGATCGGCGCAACCGTGGCGCCGAGACGACGCAGCTTCCCGTCCGAAGTGACGGCTTCGATCTCCGTGCGGCGGTAAACGGTCCCGGTTTGCAAACAATCGCCAACCATCTGCGCCAGCTCTTCATGCGCCCCGAAGAGTTGCTTGTAGGGCTCTCCCAACTGAGCGCCATTAACTTCGAGCAACGCACGT
This sequence comes from Pyrinomonadaceae bacterium, assembly GCA_035553235.1. Taxonomy (GTDB): domain Bacteria; phylum Acidobacteriota; class Blastocatellia; order Pyrinomonadales; family Pyrinomonadaceae; genus PSRF01. The sequence continues at coordinate 1,227 of DATNDM010000241.1, forward strand.
CCGGGCGTGTTGATGGCCATTGAAAGTCCTGCGCCATCGAATGCAATCAGTCCCGAAGGCAAACTCGCGACGATGCGCTCGCTGAACTTCTCCGCCGAATTCGCGCGCTCGCGTGCAGCGGCGCTGAGCTGTTCGAGTGCTTTGCGCTGCTCCTGAAGCTGCGCTACGACAGACTGAAACGTCTCGAGTACAAACTCCGCCTCGTCCTGTGATTTATACTGACTGCCAATCGACGCACGCTGCGCTTCGCCAACGAGTTGTTGATAAGGCCGAAGCAGCCAGCGCAGTACAAACAAAATGCACAACAAACTGCCGAGCAGAATCGCGATGAATGAAGCGAGCAGGATTGGACCACGAGCGGCCGGCGTTGCGGGCGTGAGGGCGTAGAGCAGAACAGCAAACAGGACCGCCAGCAGAAACAGCCCTGTGAGCATCGTCAGTCCGGATTGAAATCGATTGCGATATGTCACCGGAATTGGCTCGCGTACCATTCGACTACCGGCGCGCCGAAAAGCAGTGCGGCAATCGCGCCGAGTCCGAGAAAGACACCGAAGGGAAGCAGCATCTGCATGTTTCGCTCGCGCTGCCGGGCCATCAACAAGATACCGATGATGGAGCCGCTCAACACACCGACAAAGATCGTCAGAATCGTCAATCGCCAACCCAGATAAGCGCCGACCATAAACATCATCTTCACGTCGCCGAGACCCATCGCTTCGATGCCGCGCAGTTTTTCCCACGTCCAGCCCATCAGCCAGAGCGAACCGCCGCCGATCAGCGCGCCGATGAGTGCGCCGGCAAGTGAAACAACCCACAGCGGCATGCCCGCAAGTGCTCCACCAGAAAGCGACGGAACGTCGTCGAAGTGGGCCGTATGTGTTAACAAAGGAATCGCGACGCGCGCCACGAGTGCGAACACGATGCCCGGATACGTGATTACGTTCGGCAGAATCATGTGCTCGGCGTCGATGAAGACGAGCGCGAACAACGCTGAAGTGAAGACCAGATCAAACGGCAACGCCGCGCTCAAGCCGTCGTGCCAGGCGACGCCGATAAACAACGCCGCCGTGAGCAACTCAACCGCCGGGTAACGAAACGAGATATGCTCCTTGCAGTTGCGACACTTCGCGCGCAGAAACGCGTAACTCAGGATGGGAATGTTGTCGTAAAAAGCGATGACCGCGCCACACGAAGGACAACGCGAGTTTGGAAACACGATCGACTCTTCGAGTGGAACACGATGAATAACGACGTTGAGAAAACTACCGATGACGGCGCCAAACACTCCGGCGATCACATAACAGACAACAGGGGGAACCAGGCTGAGATCAATCATCGAGTTTATTTAGCCACAGATTCACACGGATCACACAGATAAGAGTTAAACCGGGTAATCCTTGTGATCCGTGGCTTGTTTTTGCTGTCTTTCCCAAAGCATCAAGTGCTTCAGAAACGCATGATGCGCGGCGAAGCTCGCAATCGTAAAGCCTGCGAATCCGTCTCGTAAACCACCTTTCAAAATCAAACTGCGAATAAACGCCGCTGGTCCAGCCGAAGCGACGCCCAACACTGACGTGCGTCGTCCTTCTTCAAACATCTGCCGCGCTGCGAGTGGCGCGTAACGCTCGCCGATCATGCGGTGATGATGCGCGGCGTTCTGGAGAGTGTAATGCAGGAGATCGCCCGTGAGTCGCTCGACACGCGCGCCCGCGTCCATCGTCACCGATTCGTGAACGTGACGTTGTTTCCAGTGGCCCTTGCTTTTCTTGAACAGTCGTAACTGTCGATCGGGATACCAGCCACCGCCGCGAATCCAGCGACCCTGGTAGTAAGTACGACGCGCGATCTGGTAGCCGTCCGCGAGCTCAGTTTTACCACGTAACGACTCGATCGACTTTCGAAGTTCATCCGAGACGCGCTCATCGGCGTCGAGACTGAAGATCCACTCGTGTTTCGTTTGTTCGACTGCGAACTGCTTCTGCGCGCCAAAGCCGGGCCACGGATTCGCGATCACGCGCGCGCCACACGCTTCGGCAATGGCGCGCGTGGCGTCAGTCGAGCCTGAGTCTACCACCACGATCTCGTCGGCCCATGCGACTGATTCACAGGCGGCCTTGATGTTTGATTCTTCGTTGAGAGTGATGATGGTCGCGCTGATCTTCATCTCAGACAGGGAATTTCACGCAAAGACGCAAAGGACGCAAAGAAGAGTTTAACCTCACTTTGCGTCCTTTGCGCCTTTGCGTGAAAAAATATTTTGTTCTACGGTTTTACTGGCGTTTCGACCACTACGTTGTTGGCCCGCAACGTCGTCGATGTCGCACGTTGCAAG
>DATNDM010000242.1:0-2249 GCA_035553235.1 Pyrinomonadaceae bacterium
GAGGAAAATCCGCAACCTGCACCGCGACCAACGCGTACAGACTCGCGCACAAGTAATTCGACAGGCAGAGGACGGTAAGTAATTTGGCAATCAGTCGCCGTCAATTCCTGAGGCGAAGCGCGATCGCAGTTGCCGCAGTCGGTCTGAACAAGTCGGCGCTGTCGAGAACGATTGTACTGAGTGGCCCGGCCAGGAAGGTGCTGATTTTGGGCGCTGGAATGGCCGGGCTTGTGGCAGCTCATGAGCTCACGAAGCTTGGTCACGACGTCATTGTTCTCGAAGCGCGAACGCGTCCGGGCGGTCGCGTGCACACGTTGCGCGAGCCTTTTTCTGACGGGCTGTTTGCGGAAGAGGGCGCGGCGCGCATTCCTGAGAACCACGATCTCACGCACAAGTATGTGAAGGAGTTTGCGCTTTCGCTCGAGCCGTTTTATCCGAGCCAGCTACATGCGCTTCGATTCGATCGTGGCGGTCGTGAAGAGGTTCCGATCGACGGCTTCACTGATGCGATGACGCGGAATTACAGCTACGATCTTGGTGGAGCTCCGACGCGCTGGACCAAGATCAAAGGCGGCACCGACGTGCTTCCGAGAGCTTTCGCGGAACGTCTCGGAAACAAGATCCATTACAGTTCGCCCGTTGTGAAGATCGATCAGGACGAGAAGCAGGCGCGCGTTGTTTTCCTCAGCGCTGGAAAACAGCAAACGATGACTGCTGACAACGTCCTGTGCACGATTCCATTTTCGGTTTTGCGCAACGTGGACCTGACGGCGTTGTCGTCGCGGAAGCGCGACATTATCAAGGACACACACTACGACGCGGTCGCACGTGTTTACCTGCAAACGCGAAATCGTGTTTGGGAAGAGAAGGGGCTGAACGGGTTCGCCTTCGCGCCCGGTGCGGTTGAGATTTGGCAGCCGACCTGGAATCAGCCCGGTCCGCGCGGGATTTTGATGACTTACGCGAGACCAGGTGAAGCCGAGAGAATCACGAAGCTGAAAGAGAACGAGCGCATCGAGTCGGCGCTGAAGCAGTTGGACGAAATGTTTGGCGGACTGCGCGCGAGCTTCGAACGCGGCGCAACGAAGTGTTGGCTCGATGATGAGTGGTCACGCGGCGCTTGGGCGTTCGTCGGCTTTGCCAACTTCGGCGCCGCAATCGCGCCCGAAGGACGGATTCACTTCGCCGGCGAACATCTTTCGGAGTGGCCGTCGTGGATGCAGGGGGCGCTGTCGTCTGGGCTGCGAGCGGTGAAAGAGATTGACGAGTTTGTAAGGGTTTAAAGCTTAGGAAGTTTTCACGCAAAGGCGCAAAGAATTTTTGTTAGTTCTCCGGAAATAGATCAGCCACGGCTAGCGTCCAATTCGGCACTGCAGGTTCAGCTTCGGCGATATCACCGCGATGGTAAATCGTCGCTCTTTCCGGATCACTCGCGCGGTAGACGCGAACCACGTCCTCACTCAATAGATCAACGTCCCAGACCACGAGCGTTCCGGCAGCAAAATAATCTGCCCGTTTCTTCGCCATCTGACGCTCGGCTCTTGGCCCGTAGTCGCCTTCGCTGCGAACTTCGACCGCAAACACCGGCGCTCCTTCACCGAATTTCATGGTGGCCGGACCGATGTAGAAAGCAGCGTCAGGACTGAATGACTTACGGTGCGGCAGATCAACCAGGAAAGCTTTGTTATCTCCGATCGCAATTCCGCTTTTGTATTGCTTACTGTACTGAAACAGTGAGTTGAATATCGCATCGCCCGCGTAACCAGGGAGAATGCCAGTTGGAGACATGAGGATTATTTCTCCGTTGACGAGCTCAGCCTTCCCCTCGACTTTGTATAAATCTTCAATTGTGGCTTCGACTTTGGTGCTCATAGGTGTTCTGTGAGTGTTGTAAATCTTGCGTCGCATTGTATGCACTACTGAGAGCTACGTCAATTAAACATTAACCGCCGATAAAGCTCATGGTCCGGGAGGGGGTGACGAAACCTGGGTCGTTGATGAAGTGGCGTGGTTCTTTTTTCAGTATTACTGAACGAATGTAATCAACAATCTCTTCACGCGAGGCGCCGCTGCGAACGACGTCGCGCAGCGAGTGCTCGATAGTGGAAAACAGACATGTGCGAATCTGACCATCGGACGTCAAACGTATCCGCGAGCACGCGCCGCAAAACGCCTCCGTGACTGGGGCGATAATTCCAATCTCGCCCGGCCCACCGTCCGCGAACCGATAGCGTGAAGACGTTTCAGAG
>DATNDM010000243.1:0-10346 GCA_035553235.1 Pyrinomonadaceae bacterium
CGACGAGATCGGGCTTGATAATGTTGTCGTAGTGAAGCAGACCGTACGAGTCGACTGAATAGCTGCGCGTTGGACCACGTGAGCTGTAGCTCGTCACTCCGTCGTCGTTGCGAGCATCGGTGCCGAAGCTGTTGCTGGCGCCGACTGTAATCGCTGAAGGCTCGTTGCCGGGGCAGTGAATTGCGCCATAAATCGTTTGTCCGTTGGCGTTTTTGCCGTTGTTTCCGGCGGCTGCAACTACTACGACACCCGCATCAACGAGCTTGCGAACGGCGTTGCAGATCGGATCGTCTTCGTAAGAATTGATCGCGGGCGTGCCGAGACTCATGTTCACGACGTCCACGCCGTAGTTGCTCTTGTTGGCGATCAACCAATCGAGTGCGGCCAGGACGCCGGATACTCTGCCGATGCCCTGCGAATTCAGGACACGCAGGTTAACGAGGGTCGCAGCCGGCGCAATGCCTTCGTAAGCACCGCTGGTCGGCGCGCCATCGCCTGCTGCGATGGCGGCGACGTGTGTTCCGTGTCCCCATGGATCGTCAGTGCGATTCTCGCCCGTGAAGTCTTTGCTGAATTTGATCTTGCCCGTGGTTGCGAATGATTTGTGTTTGCTGTCGATGCCCGAATCGACGATGGCGATCGTGACACCCGAGCCGTCGAGCGTGTTGTTCAGACCGAGCAGTGATTTCTGGGCGCGAACCTGTTGCGTGCCGGTGGTGTTTGTGACATGACCGCTTGGGCCAACATCTGCGTCGAGCGAGATGTACGAAACATCAGGATCAGAGGCCAGTACGTCGACGTTGTTGGCCTGAACTTCGACAATCCTGATGTTCAGGTTTGAGAGCACGGTGACGAGCAGTCCGCCGACTGTGTTGAGTAATCCGCCCAGCAGGCTTGGTGAGCTTGTTTTTGACTGAACGATGACTTTAACGCGCGTGTCACCATTCCCTGAGAGCAGAAGACGTTGCAGGTCCGGGGAGATCTTGGCGTTCGAAGTGTTCGCGGTGGTGCTGTTTGCGGCTCGAGCTCTTGTGTTGGTTGATATGAACAGCGCTGAGCACAGGGAGACGAGCACAGCGGCAGTCACAAAACGTTTCAGGGCATGGGGGCGAGACATTCAGTTTCTCCAGGCTGAGAATCAAAAAAGAACCAGTGCTCAAAAATGCGAGCACGGCCCTAGTGCGACCTCCGTGCCATACCGTTTCTGAAGGTTTTGCGGCGAATTACCTTAGTTTTTACAGAGCAAATTGACGAGCGAGCAGTCAGTTTGAACGCGGATCGGTCTGAGAAAATTCCAGCGAGGAAAAGGCGCAAAAAGTCGAAAACCTGCGCTATACTCCTCCCTCGCCTGCCAACCAAGGCGATTAGACTTCCAGCTTTTTCCTGTCCGTTAAGCCCGGGTAGCCCAGGAGGATAAAACAAATGAAGATGCGTATTCTTGTTGCCGCGAGCGTGCTGTGTGTGTGCGCTCTCATCGTTGTGGGCCAATCGCGCAAACGACCCTCACCATCACCGTCGCCTGTTGAGACGTTCAGTTGGGAAAACTTCGACAGAGTGACTTGGCAAAAGGGACCGTCCGTCGGTGACCTCGGCGACGCGGCCCAGGTCAAGGTGCCCGAAGGCTACCTATTTGCCGACGCCAAGGACACACGGACCATCATGGAAGCGAACCACAACCCGATCACCGGACGCGAGATGGGATTTGTCGCGCCTGCCGGTGAAGACTGGTTTGCGGTGTTTGAATTCGACGATGTCGGCTACGTGAAGGACGACGACAAGGATTCTCTCGATGCGGACGCACTGCTGAAATCAATCAGGGAAGGCACCGCGGCGGGAAACGAGGAACGTCTGAAGCGTGGCTGGCCCACGATGACGATCATCGGTTGGCAAACGCCGCCACGTTACAACGAACTAACGCACAATCTCGAATGGGCCATCAATGCCGAAAGCGCTGGCGCTTCGGTTGTCAATCACAATACGCGCGTGCTCGGACGTGGCGGCGTGATGGAAGTCACTCTCGTCACTGATCCGACAACGCTTGCGACGACGTTGCCGAAATTCAAAACGATGCTCGCGGGATTTCAGTTCAAACAGGGCCATCGCTACGCCGAGTTTCGCGCGGGTGATAAGACCGCCGCTTACGGTCTCACTGGTTTGATTGTGGGTGGCGGAGCTGCCGTAGCCCTGAAGACCGGCGTGTTCAAGTGGTTGTGGAAAGTACTCGCGGCCGGTGCTGCCGGCATTGCTGCTCTCGTTAAGAAGCTCTTCTCACGCAAACAGAACGCGTGAACGTTCTCGACTTTATTGGCGAAGCCCCGACTCTGCTTCTCATCCTTGTCTTACTCTACCTCTCGGAGTGTGTGATCTGGGTGAAACGGGAGTCTGTGGCATTCGTGTCCGCGTGGGGCAGTCGCTGGCGACTCGCGGTGCCGCCTTCGTGGATGGGAAATGCGAATGGCGGGCTATTGTTCTTGAATCCACTGCCACCCGCGGGGCGGGTGTTTCTTTCGCACCTCTTGCCGGTTTCGATCTCACCGTCAGGGATTTGCGCCTTTAATCTTCAGACACTTCCTTCCGAAGCACGTTCTCCTTATCAATCCGGCGAGTTTTTGCCGTTCAGCAAGATCAAAGACGCGAGCTCAGACGGCGCTTATTTAATTATCAATAAAGAAAAATTCACAAAGTGCGCGACGGCCAAACAGGCACGCGCACTCGCGACTTCGGTTAGCGCGATGGCGAAGGCGTCTGCCGCGAAGCGTGAAAAGATGGCGCGCGCGTGGGTCGTCAAACAGTTTGCGGCGGATGAGGCTGTGCGAGTTTTGCAGGAGAGTGAGAAATTAATTAAGCCGGTTAAGCAAATGGGTGTGATGCTGTTCTTTTTTCTGTTCGTGGTGACGCCGGGCCTTGCGTTTTATTTCGGATTGTCGCCGCTGATCATTCCGGTTGCAGTCGTGATGCTGGCGCTGGCGGTCGAGATCGCGATCATGTTTCATCGCGCGCACAAGCAGTTATATCCGGCGGAGTCGGCGGAACGTTTGGAGAGTTTGGTGAAGATGATTGTGTGCCCGCCGGTGTCGATACGTGCGGCTGACATTCTCACGCGAAACTTGCTCTCGGAATACAGCCCGATCGTGTTGGCGAGAGTGTTGCCGGGATCGGGCGAGCCGCAGTTCGTCCGCAGTGTCATTCTCGACTTGAAACATCCGTTGAAGCACGAAGTTGTTGACGAAACCGCGGCGCGGACAGTCACCTGGACCGCGAACGAGCAACTGAACGTGTGTCTCGATGAGGTGAAGAAGGGCCGTTACTTAAAACCGGAAGAGTTACTGGCGCCGGCGCAGCGGGAAGAGAACTCGATTTCGTATTGCCCGCGCTGTCGTCTTCAGTTTGTGGTTACTGAGGGTGAGTGTCCGGACTGTCCGGGTGTGGAGCTGGTGCAGTTTTAGCAACGGATTGAACGGATGAGATCCGTAGTTTGGTTCACTGCTCAAATTTCTCATTCGCGTCGTGACGGTTTACGATATCAAGCAAATGACGATGACGATTTAGACAAGGAAGGGGACACTGATGAATCTCTCAAAGCAATCGAGTTTGGCGTTGATTGTAGTGTTGAGTGCCGTAATCGGAGTGATGGCGAGCATTTCGCGTGGCAGCAGTGCAACCGCGCCGGCGGAAAACCAGGACGTGATGAGTCTCGACCGGCGGCTGAGCTTACTCGAGCAACGCTTCTACACTGTCGAATCGAATATCAGCCGGCTTCAGACATACCTGGCGCAACGTCCCTCAGTGTCACAACCCAGCACGAACGACCGTGACATCATTTTGATTCGCGACGAGATTCAACGACTCAGCTTGCGAGTGAACGAGCTTGAATGTGGATTAACCAAGCTCGATGAGAGAACCACTCCTCCGAGTCGCAGAAATACGACAAAGTCGGGCGATCCGTGTCGCCAGAATGTAGACACGCCCGTGCGTCTCTCTGCGCATCCGTGAAGCTGTGGTAGTGGTTGTAATCTGTGGATGAAGAAACGCGAGTTAAAGTCATTGATTCGCGAAAATTTCGAGATTAAGGGTTAGGCAGACTGGAAAGGTGAGAGGTGGGTTATGCAGGTTGTTGCTTGTAGTAACTGTGGTGCGAAGAATCGGGTTGACGAGGCGAAGTTGGCGACGAGTGAAGCAAGGTGTGGGCGGTGTGGGGAAAGGCTGAACGCCGCTGCGGCCGGTGCGCAGGATTCGAAGCCGGTGACCATTACTGACCAGACTTTTGAACGCGAGGTGTTGCAGGCAGGAGGCCGGCCGGTGCTGGTTGACTGTTGGGCGCCGTGGTGTGGTCCATGCCGGATGGTTGGACCGATTATGGATCAGCTTGCCGCTGAGTCTGGTGGCCGGTATCGGATCGCAAAGCTGAATGTCGATGACAATCAGCAAACCAGTTTACGGTTCAACATCGGAAGCATTCCGACGATGCTGATCTTCAAAGACGGTAAACTCATCGACCGTCTCATCGGTGCACAACCCAAGCAGGCGATTGCCGAGCGGCTCCAGATGGCATTGCGATCCGCTGCCTAGCGAAAAGAGTTAGCCACAAAAAGGCACAAAAAGCACAAAAGAGAAAACCGGTCATCGAGGTTCAAGTAATCACCGGGGGTTTTCTCTTTTGTGCTTTTTGTGCCTTTTTGTGGCTGAAGATTACTTCTTCGGTTTACTTTCTCCGCGTGCGACTCTCATCTCTTCGATGATTCGTTGAGCGAGTTTCGGCGCGGCGTCGTTACCATCAAAGGCTGTAACCTTTCCCGTGGCCAGAACGATGCTGTTGCTGCGGTTGATGATCTTATAGGTGAAAGTGTAGGTGAAGAGAGGGCGATCAACGTTGATATAGATGTCGGCGACTTCGGGTTTGCCGTCAACGATCGCCATTTGCCACGTGTCAAACTCCTGATGCTTTCGCAACGCGTTTTGTAGTTGCACCGCCTCAAAGAAGTCGGTGCTAGAGCTGATATAAACAACACGGGCGCGACGCAAGAGCGCTTGGGGGCTGGTTTCGGCGATTCTAGCCACTTCCTCTGCTGCCAATTTTTCCTCCGCAGCCTTCTTTAACTCTTTCGCTTTGATCTCATCGGCAACGCGTTGTTCAACTGTCTGCGACGGCCGAATCGTGACGTTGACGTTTTGTTCGGTCGTTTGCGCGTTCGCGCTGACGGCGATGAGAGTTGCGGCTGCAAGTACTGCGAATCGTGGGGTGAGTTTCTTCATGTTTTCAGCTCCTTTGTCAGAATCTCGGCGCGAACTGCGCGCGCGTTGCTCAACCGCAACCTGTGTGCCTGCTCGTCCCGCACCCAGATCGCGCAAAGTAATAGAGATTCGACGGCGGCTGGACCAACGCACATCACGGGAAGTACGACAACTGTGCGACTAATATTGCAGGGGCCACAGATTACACAGACCGTGAACGATCTGCGTAATCTGTGGATGGCGGGTCAGGTGGTTTACTGCGTGGTGCAGGATGTGTCGTCGATTACAAACGACGTTTGTAGCGACGAGTCTTCATTGCCGAGGAAGTAGATGCGAACTGTCTGTCCCTTGAAGGCAGTCACATCGAACGTCCTCAACACGTAACCCGTGGTCTTGTTCAGGTTCGAGAAAGTGCCGAGAGTTGCCAGCACCGTGTTGCTTGAGTTGCGAATTTGCACTTGCAACGTGTCGAAAGCGGTGGTGGTAGTTGTTTCCGCCGTATTGATTTTCAGCCAGAAACTCAACGTCACCGTCGTCGCCGTTGATGGAATCGTGATCTGTTGGAAGAGCGAATCCGTGTGCGTCGTGCCATAGCCGTCGAGCCATGCGTAGAACGAGCCGGTGCGCGGCGTTTGGCCGGTTGAGTTGGTGATGACGCCGGAGGTGGCGGTCCAATTGACGGCGCCTGATTCGAAGCCACGATTCAACAACAACTCTGCACCCGGAACGGGCGTCGGAGTTGGAGTCGGAGTCGGCGGCGGGGCACCAGTTAGTAACGAGAAGAGCAGCCGGTTCGGTGAACCAGTGCCTGCGTTGCTGACATGATTCAGAGTCGAGCTGTTGACGATGGCCGAGGTGACAGTCGCTGGTGATGCGGTGGGATTCGTTTCGAGAAACAACGCCGCGACACCGGTCACGTGCGGTGTAGCCATCGACGTTCCCGAGATCGTGTTAGTCGCGGTGTCGCTGGTATTCCATGACGAAGTGATGCTGCTGCCGGGCGCGAAGATGTCGACGCAGGTGCCGAAGTTTGAGAACGACGAACGCGCATCGGTCGTCGTCGTCGAGCCGACGGTGATCGCGCTGGGCTCACGAGCCGGAGAGTCGTTACACGCATTCTGATTCTCGTTGCCGGCCGCAACCGCAAAAGTCACACCGTCAGCGACAGCAGTAGCGACCGCGCTGTCGACTGCGGACGAGGCAGCGCCACCGAGGCTCATGTTCGCAACGGCCGGTTGACCCGCCTGGTGATCCGAAGCGACGAAATTAATACCGGCAATGACGCCGGAGTTGGTTCCGCTACCACTCGAATCAAGCACGCGAACAGCGACGAGCGTAACGTTTTTAGCAACGCCGTAAGTTGAACCACCCACGGTTCCAGACACGTGCGTGCCGTGTCCGTTGCCGTCATTCGTACCGAGTCCGTCGTTGATAGCCGTGAAACCTGAAATGACGCGTCCGGCGAATTGCGTGTGCGTGGCGCGGATTCCGGTGTCGATGATGTAAGCTTTCACGCCGGAGCCGGTGGCGTTATAGGTGTAGTTACCGTCGAGAGGAAGGTCTCGCTGATCGATGCGATCGAGTCCCCAGGTGGCGCCGGTCTGCGTCGTGTCGATAGTGACGATGCCATCCTCTTCGACAAACGCGACGCGCGGGTCATCCGCCATGCGAAGGGCTTTCTGTTCGTTCATGCGGACTGAAAAACCCTTGATGGCGCGATCATAAGTATGGCCGTTGCTACGATCGCCGCCGAAATCGCGCGCGAGCCGGAGCGCTTCGGCTTCGACGTCGCCGACGTCGTCTTTCAGGACCACGATGTATTGGTTCGCGATTTTTTTGTCCGCGCGCACGCGACGGAATTTTTGACCGTTTTGGCCGTGAACCGCAGTGAAGACCAATGCGGCTGCTGAAATTGCTACGAAGGCAAACACTGCAAGCGTCTTTTTCATATAACCTCCAGTGAGATATAGATTGTTTGCTGGTTGTAAGTTGGGAGCGTCCGCCCTGAGCTATCGAGAAATCCAGCGATGAATCGCGGACTGGACTCTCGACACGATAATGTCGTTAACCTTTGTACCTGGGGTGAACAGAACCAAACCGGGAGGAACAGCGTTTTTGGGAGGTAACGTATTTCTGGGTTCGCAGATGATAGAACCAGCCCCGGCTAAAAGCAACCTCTAACAGGACTCTGCCGATGCGTAAATACACTTCGAATGTGTTTGTTGCGTTGCTGCGTGGCGTGAACGTCGGCGGCAACAACATGATCAGCATGAGCTCGCTCAAGCAGAGCTTCGAAGCGATGGGCTTCACGGATGTTGTGACCTACATCAACAGCGGCAACATCATCTTCAAGTCAAAAGAAGGTGACGCTCGGAAGTTGGAGAAAAAGATCGAGAAAGTGTTGCTGCGGGATTATGAACTCGACTCGAGAGTGGTGCTCCGTAGTTTTTCTGAGATGGAGCACATCGTGCAGAGCTTGCCGCGAACATGGACCGCTGACAGTAAGTGGCGTTACAACGTGATCTTCCTGCGTCACACGATCGATTCGGAAAAGATCCTCGCGGAGCTCGAGGTGAAGCAGGACATTGAAGAGGTCGAGTATTGCCCGGGTGCACTTTTCTGGTCGGCGCAAATCAGTGAGTTGACGCGAACGAACATGCTGAAACTCTCGAGCCGCAAGATGTATCAGGACATGACCATCCGCAACGTCAACACCACGCGGAAGCTGTATGAGCTGATGAAGAAAGTTGAGAGCAGTTAGGCCGAAAGAGTTAGCTCGCGTGAGTAGTCTGTTTTATGCCACAAAAAGCACAAAAAGCTCATATACGTTCTGCTATTTTTGAGCCTTTTGTGCTTCTTTGTGGCTAAATTCACTCAATGACCACCCAGATTGCCATCGTTCTCGCGTTACTGATCTTCGCCCTCGTTCTGTTTAGCCTCGAACGGATACCGATCGAGGTTGTCTCGCTACTGCTCGTAATCGCGTTGGTCCTTACCAACACGTTGACCGCCGCCGAAGCATTTGCGGGATTTGGCAACGACATCGTGATCACAATCGCGGGACTCTTCGTCTTAACCGGAGGTCTGGCGAAAACCGGTCTGATCGATCTCATCGGACGGCGTTTACATCGCGCCGCGGGCGACAGCGAGTTTCGCATGACGGCGCTGATCATGTTCGCCGCTGCGTTGTGTGCGGCCGTGATGAAGAATACGACGACGACCGCGATGTTTCTGCCCGTCGTCTTAGGCATCGCCGCACGCCGGAATATCAGCCCGTCAAAACTACTCATGCCGCTCGCGTTCGGAGCGATCCTCGGCGGCACCTGCACGCTGATCGGAACGTCAACCAACCTCGCGGTGAGTGGCGCGCTGCCGCGTTATGGCATCGAGCCGTTTACGATGTTTGAGTTGACGCGCGTCGGCGTCGTGATCGTCGGCGTCGGTATGCTTTACATGTTGTTGCTGGGCTTGCACCTGCTGCCTCGTCGAGAGTCGGCTGAGTCTCTGACTGAGCAATATCACGTCAGGCAGTACGTAACGGAGGTCATGGTACTTGACGACTCGCCACTCATCGGCAAATCACTCGGTGAGGCCCGTATCGGCGACGAACTCGATTTGACCGTGCTGGGGATCTCGAGAGGCGAGCAGGAGTACAGGATCGCGCCGAACCCACGGGAGCGGATACAAGCCGACGATCTACTGCTGGTCCAGGGCCGCGTCGAGGACATTCTCAAAGTTAAAGGTGAAGTGGGCATTGAAATCAAGCCGGACTTCAAATTGAGCGATGCTCATCTCGAGAGTAAGGAGGCCGAACTCTTCGAGGCAATGGTGCCGCGTGGTTCCGACTTCATCGGTCGCACATTAAAGGGCCTCGCGTTTCGACGACGGCACGGCGTTGTTGTATTAGCTATCAATCGTCATGGCGTGAATCTGCTTTCGAAGATCTCGAGGGTGCGACTGCGGTTTGGTGATGTTCTCCTGCTACAGGGAAGTAGTGAACAGGCTGAAGCACTGGCGGCTGATGGTCAGATCCTGCTGCTCGAAGAAATTTCGGAAAAACATCCGCGCCCGGAAAAGCAGCGATGGGCGCTACTGGCTTTCGGCGTTTTTCTCTTTTTTTCACTCACACATCTTGTGCCTTTACCGATCGCTGTGCTCCTCGGCGTCATGATCCTGCTTGCAACGCGATCTGTGCGCATGTCGGAACTTTACGAGACGATCGATTGGCGGTTGCTAATTTTGATTGCGTGCATGATGAGTTTCGGTGTGGCAATGGAAAAGAGTCGCGCGGACCAGTATCTCGCAGACTTGATTGTGAGGGCGACGGGACAATATGGACCAATGGGGGTGCTGGCGGGGTTCTTTTTGATGACGGTTGCGCTGACACAGCCGATGTCAAATCAGGCGGCGGCTCTGGTCATGTTACCGATATCGGTGAAGACCGCACTCGCACTCGGAGTGAACCCGAGAACGTTTGCGGTTACGGTCACCTACGCGGCTTCGTGTTCTTTTCTGACTCCACTCGAGCCCGCGTGTGTGTTGGTCTACACGCCGGGCCGTTATCGCTTTTTGGATTTTCTGAAAGTGGGTTCGCTTTTGACGGTCGCGGTGTTTGCGATCGTGATCTGGCTAGTTCCCGTCTTCTGGCCGTTTAAATGAGTTTCGTATTGGCTTTGCACAAAAAAGTCACGAACGCCCTCTTCTCTGTGCAACCTCTGTGTTCTCTGTGTCTCTGTGGTGGATCAATTCCGAGCAAAACACACCACAGAGACACAGAGAACACAGAGGTTGCACAGAGAAATCCAGAATGTAGGGACTTTTAGTGCAAAGCCTTTCGTGTTCACTGCGCTGCAGGAAGTTTTTTCAGCGACTTCTCAATCATTTTGTTCAACGCGTTCTTGTTTTTCAGCACACCGCTGGCTGACATCGGTTTTGTGAAGGCGAGCACTTCGCCACTGTGTGCGTCGACAACTCCAACCGTGATCTGCACGAGTGGAAAATCAAAGTTGAAAATGTTGATTATCGAGAAAGCGGTCTTGCCTTTCGTAAACACTCGGCCTTGACCACGAATGAAGACGAGCACATCCGCGTCCTTGTGAACGTTGAGCAGCATC
>DATNDM010000244.1:0-3482 GCA_035553235.1 Pyrinomonadaceae bacterium
TTTCGCTCCGTGGCTTCGAGCCGTGCTGAAAAACAATGCGAGAGCCGTCGGACCTTTGCCAGGCGCCCGCTATCAGTTGATTCGAGTCGTTGTAGAGTCTGCGCGCGCTGGATTCATTCGCATGGTGTTGCCAAATTTCAATCCGGCGTCGCGCGACAATCGCACCCTCCGCGCTACGACGTTCCTCGAGATTGATGAAGCGATGACTGAGGCGATCGGGCGTCTGCTGAGCAATCTGTTCCGCGCGAGTCGCTTTCTCGAGCAGAGCAGTGCCAGTCAACTCGCTTGACAAAGTTGCTTTGAAGTACAGGAAACCAGCGACGACGGCGATGCACGCAACCGTGATGAAGGCGAAACGCCAGCGCGAGCGACGGCGACTCGATTCATGAAATGATTTGAAGAGCAGCGATCCGGCGCCGTCGCCGTTCTCGGCAGCGGATCGAGGTAAGGGAAGCGTGCTGAGGAGCCGGTTTACCCAGCCGCGAACGCCGCGCTGAGTTCCCACGTCCGGCTCACTCCACACGCCGGGATCTGGAACTACGGTAAGGGGTGAGGACGAAGCGTTTGTCTCCGCTATTTCCGCCAGGCCAGGCGCCGCAGCGGTTGCCGGATCTCGGTAAACAACGTGCAAGCTGGGACCATTCGCATCCCGAAAAGTCGCTTCGAGCAATCGTCCCTCACTCAGTTCGATCCACGCCCATTGCTCAGCTCCGTCACCGGCGATACTGAAAAAGAGCAGTTGCACTCCCTGCTCGCTACAGATCTCCACAAACTCAATCGGATCCTCCGGCGCCAGATTCAGGTCCAACTCACTCACGTCCGAGCCGATCTTCATCGAGCTGACGAGCAGACCATTAACCGCGATGCGCAATTCCTGAGGCTTGTGTTCGTGCGTCTCACGCAGACGGTGCGCGAGTTTCCTTCTGAGCTCGCCTGGACCACCACCAGACGCGCCGCCACCAGCAACATCGCTCGGCGGATCTTTAGGTTCTGCTGAGTCACTGCGATTGCGTTCCGCCAGGAGCGGCAACCCGAGGATCGCATTCACTGCGTCCAGACACGCTGGACAACTCACAATGTGCGCGAGCTTCGCCGTCGTGAGCGTTTCGCCATTGCCATCCGCGTATGCTTGCTTCAATTCCTCTTGCGACAAGCAAGCGCCACGACACGAACGAAAGACCAACTGCCGCAAGTCAAACATCAGATCGCAATCCGACCTGAGATACCTGACCGCCGGTCGCGCGGGAGTTTCACCATTTACGAACCGCAACCCGCTCGGCCTGTTGATAAACGATTTCGCTTCCCGACGCGCGATTCGCTGCCACTGGTCGACGCAATTACGCGAAGTGTTGAAGATGCTCGCAATCTCTGACGGGAAATAGTTATGGAAGAACCTGAGAATAAGGACGCTGCCGGCTTTCGACGACTCCTTCCGGAAACATGCATACGCACAGATCTGATGCAGCTCTTCGGAGGCCTGCATCCGACGCGGGGGTTCAATCGCCGTCCAGCCGAGTTGGCCGGAGTCGTAGTCGGCGATCGAGAGCGTCGTTTCCTGCAGGCGTTGCGCCGCTCGACTCATTCGTGAGAAGTGCATGTTGCGCAACATAGTTCGTAGATAGCCATCGATGTTTTCAATCTCTTCAAGCCTGGTCCGGCTCAACATCCACTGCACGTAAAGATCGTGGACCAGATCGTCAGCCGTAGACTGATGGTGCGTCAGGTACATGGCCCAGACACGGAGATTCGCGTATCGATCGGTGAACATCCGTTCACGGAACGACTGATCGCAGTTCTCATCTGGTGGTGCCGCCACTCGGCGCTGATCCAGCATCTGGGTCTCTGGGCTTTCTGGATTAGTCCGGTCGGGGCTTGGTGGACCGATCCCCGTTCAAGTCGAACTTAACGCGCTGGCTTTTACCGTCAGACACGTTTCAGATTCTGTTGCAATGTGTAAATTCATGAGGCCGATCTGAAAGAAAATTTCGCGTTAAGTGAAAGCAACGTAAGGGACTTATTCGCGATTCGAACACACCAATAACTTCCACCCGCAACAGAGAGTAGCGCGTATTGCGGCGGATGCTATATCTCCCACGCCGGGGATGTCAAATCAATTTGAAAGTTAATTTTCTCAAATAGAATTTAGCCACAAAAAGCAAAAAGCCCAAAAATCAGCAGAAAGCTATTTTTGTGCTTCTTTGTGGTATTAGGTGCTGGGTGTTGATGTTGGTGATGGTGTGGGTGGGGTGCGGACGAAGATAATGGGTTCCTGCGCTGTGACTCCTTTTCCTTCCTGAACAACGATCGACTGGTTGGGTTTGAGATTAGAGATCGTATCCTTCTGACCGCTGGGCCACGTGATCTCCAGAGTCAGCGTCGTTCCTTCCTCAGGTTTCCCGAGTCCAAACGTCAAAGGCAGCTCAGACTGCGAACAGTAACTCGAACCCGTGCGCACCATGCCAAACACCTTGTTGCCTTTCGACGTCTTCAACATGACCTTTGCGCCGATGCCATCGCGATTCGTACGCGTGCCGACAGTCTTCACGCGCAGCATGTCGTTCTGATTCGCATTGTCGTTACGCAGCAGACGCGCGGGACCGTTGTTGGTTGTGACCAGAAGATCCAAATCGCCGTCGTTATCAAAGTCGCCATAGGCGGCGCCGCGACCGACGATCGCGCGGTTCATGGCGCGACCGAGTTTGGCCGTCACTTCCTCAAACTTCTTCTTGCCGCGATTGCGGAAAAGATGCGGCGGCTGCGCGTACTTCACTGTCGGTTGGACCACGCTGATGTCGTCAGACACGTGCCCGTTCGCGGCGAAGATATCGAGCAGGCCATCGAGATCGTAATCGAAGAAGAAGCAGGCAAAGGTCAACGACTGCGCCGACACTTTGCCGATTCCGGAAGCCGGCGCTTCATCAGTGAAGAGACCCGAGCCGTCGTTGTGATAGAGCGCAATGCTTTCGTTGGTGAAGTTTCCGATCACGACGCTCTGTTTGCCCGAGCCATCGTAGTCGGCCGCATCGACGCCCATGCCCGCGCGCGCCGTGCCCGCCTCGCTGAACGCTACGCCCGCGATCACGGCGTTGTCGGTAAACGTGCCGTTGTGATTGTTGCGGTAGAGTTTGTTTGGTTCAGTGTCGTTGGCCACGAAAAGATCCATCCAGCCATCGTCGTAATAATCGAGCAACGCGACGCCGAGCGTCTTGCCCGCCGGATCGTTGACACCCGCCTTGGCAGTGACGTTTTAAAACGTGCCGTTGCCGCGATTGTGAAACAACGACGCGCTCTGGCCTTTGTAATTCTGTGGCGTGCAATACGACTTGTTCTTCTGATCGAGTGTGCAATATTGGTCCGTTTGTATTGACCAGTCGACGTAGTTGCCGACGAAGAGATCGAGTTTGCCGTCGTTGTCGTAATCGAACCAGGCGGCGCTCGTCGAGAAGCCCGGATCGCCAACGCCCGCGCGCGCGGTTACGTCT
>DATNDM010000245.1:0-3319 GCA_035553235.1 Pyrinomonadaceae bacterium
TTCAACCGCACCATCAGGCCAATACACTCGCACTGTTTTATCTCCCGTAGCGGCGCCTAATCCGACCAGCACACGCGGGTCGTTTGCCGAAAGATAGCTGCCATCAGTTCTCACGCGACGCCGTAAAACGTTGTTCTCGGCAACAACGATCTCCACCACCGCGCCGAGCATATCTCGACCGCTTTTTCCGACGAGTCGCAATCCCATCCAGTGTTTTCGATTTCCCGTCTGATTGAGTAACAGTCTCGCTGGTCCATTGTTGTTCACGACGAGGAAATCGGTGTCGCCATCGTTGTCAACATCGCCGAACGCAGCGCCGCGACTGACCTCAGGAACGGAAAACTCGGCTTCATCCGCGAGCTCAACAAAACTACCCTTTCCCGTGTTGTGAAAGAGCTGATTCGGCTGGCCCAACGGAAACGGATTCTTCTGGCGCACTAACTCCGGCAACAACTGCACCGCGCCGTTCGCAACGAACAGATCAAGCCAGCCGTCATTGTCGTAATCAAAGAAGAACGTGCCAAAACCCGTAAAGCGTCGCCCAGGCATTCCGAGGCCCGCTTCGCGCGTGCGATCTTCGAAGAGCGCCTGGCCCAGGTTCATGTAAAGCGTGTTGGTTTCGTCCATCAGGTGCGTGATGAAAATGTCTTCAAAGCCGTTGCCGTCAACGTCCCCGACATCGACACCCATGCCGGCTTCAGCTTGTCCATTGCGATTGACAGCGCAGCCGGCCAGCAGTGCCTCGTTAACAAACGTGCCGTTCTTCTGATTGATCCAGAGCTGGTTTGGATCGCCATCGTTCGCAACGTAGAAGTCGATCCAGCCATCGTTGTTGAAGTCTGCTGTGACGACTCCGAGTCCGTGTCCAAACTCCTTCTGCACGCCGACCGCCGTGGTCACGTCTTCAAACGTGCCGTTGCCTTTGTTGTGAAACAGGCGGTTGCCGGGTGCACGGAAGACGCGCGGCGTGCAATAGTCCTTCGCCGTTGTGGCAGCGTAACAAGTCGGATTGTTTGTAACTGAAAAGTCGGCGTAGTTGACGATCATCAAATCGAGCCAGCCGTCGCGATCGTAATCGAAGAACGACGCGCTCGTGGTCCAACGTGGATCGTCGGTGCCACTCTCCTTTATCACGTCGACAAACTTTCCGCCGCCTTTGTTGAGGTACATCTGATTCGAACCGAGGTTCGTAACGTAGAGATCAGGCAAGCCATCATTGTTTATGTCGCCGCTGGCTGCGCCCATCCCGTAACCGGTCGCGACGATGCCGCTTTGCTGAGTAACGTCGGTGAATGACAGCCCTGCTTTCGTCGAGAGATCGTTGCGGAAGAGTTTGCCTCGCGGCGGCTCTGGACCACGCCACGGAAACAATGTGCTGTTCGGTTGCGTATTCGGTTCCAGCACGTTGCCCTGGACCAGAAAGACGTCCAGGTCGCCGTCGTTATCGAAGTCGAAAAGCGCGGCGCCGCTGCCCGTGATCTCAGGCAAGTAAAATTTTCCCGTCATGCCGTTGTAGTGCTGAAACTTGAGTCCGACCTGTTCGGCCACGTCGTTAAACAATGACGTGATAAGGCAGAAGCTTAGCAGAATTACCTTTGCTGTCATTTGAAGGATCAGCGTTTAGCCGCGGCTAAGCTTTGCCTCAAAAGTCCAAAATCATTCTTTAATCGGGTCAGTACAGGGAGCGGTAGCGACCTGGTCAAACGAGGAGTCAGGAATCGTAGAAGATCTCGCATGCTAATCACGGACCAGGTCGCTACCGCTCCCTGTACTGACCCGATCCAAGTCACCATTCCACTTTAAGGCAAAGCCCCGCGGCTAAAAATAACTCGTGGAATCTCAGAAGTTCGAGACTATAATCCCACAACGTCTCACGCATCGCCCAGCGAAAGTTGGTCAGAAGTTCTAACACGCTCGTGTTCGTCAAAGGAGTTATCCATGCGACAACCTCGATTCTATGTGCCACTGTTAATTATGGTGCTCGCCGCCGCCGCGTCTGCGCAAACGTTTCGCGGCACGATTCTGGGCACGGTCAGCGATCCGAGTGGAGCACTCGTCGCGGGCGCGAAGATCACAGTCAGGAACACCAGCACTGGTCTCGAGCGTTCGACGACTACTGACGACACGGGCAACTACACCATTCCCGAACTCCCGATCGGTCCATACGAAGTGCGCGTCGAACAGTCAGGCTTTGCGACGTCAACCGTCTCGAACGTGACTGTCGAAGTCGCCAGTGAACGACGCGTCGATGTGACGTTAAGAGTTGCGTCGCAGGAGAACGTGGTGGTGATAGCGACGAACCTGCAGGTCGAAACCACGACCAACACGCTCGGCGGCACGATCACGACAAAAGCCGCTGCAGACCTGCCGATCAACGGCCGTGACTTCACCAAGTTTCTCGTCACCGTTCCCGGCGCGACCGGTGATCCGTCGGGCGCGACCGATTCGCCCGGCTCGTTCGGCCTGTTCAGCGCGAACGGCAATCGCGGGCGCGCGAACAACTACCTGCTCGACGGCACCGACATGAACGACGGCTATCGAAACCTGCCCGCCATCAACGAAGCCGGCGTTTTCGGAACGCCCGCCACGATCCTGCCGATCGAAGCAATCTCGGAAGCAGCGATACTCTCGAACTTCGAAGCCGAGTATGGCCGCAACTCCGGCGCGATCGTGAACATCGTCACCAAGTCCGGCACGAACGACTTTCACGGTTCGCTGTTCGAGTTTTTCCGAAATAACAAGCTCGATGCGCGCAACTTCTTCAATCCGAAGCCCGATCCGGAAACCCAGTTTCGCAATAATCAGTTCGGCGGATCAGTCGGTGGACCAATCAAGCGCAACCAAACGTTTTTCTATTTCGCTTACGAAGGCCAACGCGAACGAGTCGGGCTGAATTCAACCGCGCGCGTCCCCGATCCGAGCGAGATCGCAGCGGCCGGTGGTCCAACAAATCCCGTCATCGCTCGCCTGCTCGCTCGTAATCCGTGGCCCGCTCCGAACCGGCCGTTAGATCCTAACGACCCCAGCGCGCCAAATCTCTTCGTGACCACGCCGGCTTCGAATGACGTCGACAGCCTGATCGCGAAGATCGATCACTCCTTCAACAACGACAACCAACTTACCGGGCGCTATTTTTACGGCACCAGCGAGCAGTCGTTTCCGCTCGCGATCCTGGCCGGCAATATTCTTCCGGGTTACAACACGACTACGCCGACTACGGTCCACCTCGTCTCGCTCTCTTACCTGAAAATTCTCTCGTCGACCAAAGTTAACGAGCTGCGCTTTGGTTACAACCGCTTCGACGAGGGTTTCTTTCCCG
>DATNDM010000246.1:0-4855 GCA_035553235.1 Pyrinomonadaceae bacterium
CTGAGCATGGGCCTGGCAACGGAGAACGTTGCGCGCAAGTATGAAGTCACGCGCGAGGAGCAGGATGAGTTTGCGCTGCGTTCACACACGCGCGCGGCGGCAGCGTTGGATACAGGCAAGTTCAAGGATGAAGTCGTGCCGTTACACGTCGTGCTCGAAGACATGGACGAGAACGGGAAGAAGCAACGACGCGAGGTCGTGTTTGACAAGGACGAAGGCGTGCGACGCGACACCTCCGCGGAAGGACTCGCGAAGCTCAAGCCGGCGTTTCACGTGAAGGGCACGATCACGGCCGGCAATGCGTCGCAGATGTCTGACGGCGCGGCGGCGGCGATCGTGATGTCTGACGCGCGCGCGCGTGCGTTGGGTGCGAAACCGATGGCGCGCTTTATTGCTTACGCGACGGCCGGTTGTCCGCCTGAAGAGATGGGTATTGGACCAGTGTTCGCGATTCCGAAGGCTTTGAAACTCGCGGGACTGACCCTCGCGGATATCGACGTGATCGAGTTGAACGAAGCGTTTGCGGCGCAGTCGATCGCGGTGATCAAGACGTTGGGATTGGATCCGGAGAAGGTTAACGTCAACGGTGGCGCGATCGCGTTGGGCCATCCCCTCGGTTGCACAGGGGCGAAGTTAACTGCCAGCATTTTGCGCGAGCTGGAGCGACGGAATGGACGATACGGGATGGTGACGATGTGTGTCGGTGGTGGTATGGGCGCCGCCGGTATTTTGGAACGACTAAGTTAAGCCACGGATAAACACGGATTGCATACACGGATTTTAATTTCAGATCTGTGATATCCGTCTAATCTGTGGCTAAAAGGAGAGCAAACGATGTCAGCCGTAGCCGAACAGAAGAAGCTTGTTAAAGGTGGCTCGTTCCTGATCGAGGAGCGCACGCCGGAGGAGATCTTCACGCCGGAAGACTTCACCGAAGAACATCGCATGATCGCCGAGACGACGCGGCAGTTTATCGACAACGAAGTCGTGCCGCGGACCGACGAACTCGAGAAACACAACTGGAACCTCTCGCGCCAACTCATCGCCAAAGCGGCCGAACTCGGTCTCATCGGCGCCAACATACCGGAAGAGTATGGCGGTCTTGGTCTCGATCAAACGAGTGGCGCACTCATCGGCGAGAACATCGGGCGCTCTGCTTCCTTTGCGACTACGCTCGGCGCAGAGAGTGGCATCGGCCTGTTGCCGATCGTCTATTTCGCCACTGATGCGGCGAAGCAGAAGTACCTGCCGAAGATCGCCGCGGGCGAGTTGATTACGGCGTACGCGCTGACCGAAGCGGGTTCGGGGTCCGACGCGATGGCCGCGAAAGCGACCGCGCGTTTGAGCGACGACGGCAAGGAATACATTCTCAACGGCGAGAAGATGTGGATCACCAACGGCGGCTTCGCCGACATCTTCATCGTGTTTGCGAAAGTGGATGGCGACAAGTTCAGCGCGTTCATCGTAGAGCGCCAGCCAGGACTGACTTCGGGCGCTGAAGAACACAAGATGGGTATCAAGGGATCGAGTACGACCGCGCTCGTGCTTGCGGACGTGCGCACGCCGGTCGAAAACCTGCTTGGCGAAGTCGGCAAGGGCCACAAAATCGCTTTCAACGTGCTGAACATCGGTCGCTTCAAGCTCGGCGCGATGTGTGTTGGCGGCATGAAGTTGATGGTCCATGAGTCGGTGCGTTATGCAAATGAGCGTCACCAGTTTGGCAAATCGATTTCGTCTTTCGGTGCGATCAAAGCCAAACTCGCGGAACAGGCAATTCGCACGTGGGTGGGCGAGTCAATGATCTACCGGACGCTGGGAATGATTGAAGCCGGCATCGGCGCGGTGGATGCGAAGGACATGGACGCGCGGTTGCGTGCGATCGAGGAGTACGCCGCGGAGTGTTCGATCATCAAGGTCGCGCTTTCCGAATACTGCGATTACGTCGTTGACGAGATGGTCCAGATCTATGGCGGCTACGGCTACTCGGCTGATTATCCGGCGGAGCGTGCGTACCGCGATTCGCGCATCAATCGCATTTTTGAAGGCACGAACGAGATCAATCGCATGTTGATTCCGGGTCGATTGATGAAGAGCGCGCTCAGCGGCAACCTGGCGCTGCTGCCGGCGGCGCAGGCGTTGATGGATGAGGTGTTATCGCCGCAACTGGCCGGGTTTGATGACGACGAATCGTTACTCGCAGCCGAGCAGAAGCTGGTGACGAATGCGAAGAAAGTCGCGCTTATGACGCTGGGCACAGCGGCGCAGAAGTACATGATGAAGCTCGGCGACCAGCAGGAAGTGTTGATGGGAATCGCGGACATCATCATGGACACGTACGCGATGGAGACCGCGATTCTGCGCGCTCGCAAGCTGGCTGCCGCGCAAGGCGAGAACGCGGTGGAGCGTTACCTCGACATGACGCGCGTGTTCTGTAATGACGCCGTCGGACGCATCGAAACGAAAGCAAAACACACGCTCGCGGGTATGGCGGAAGGTGATGAACTGCGGACGCTGTTGGCCGCGCTGCGACGCTTTACGAAGTTGCAGCCGATGAACACGATCGCCGCGCGGCAACGTATCGCGAATGATCTGATCGCCGCTAACAAATACATTTATTAATCAGCCGCGGATGAACGCAGATAAACGCAGATCAGCGTTCATCCGCGCAGATCCGCGGCCAACCTCTTAATGCGCGTCGTTCCGATCTCACTGCCGACACCTTTTTATATTGGTCCGGTGAACGTCTACCTGATCGCCGAGGATCCGTTGACGATCATCGACACTGGACCAAAGACGAAGGAAACGATCGACGCTCTGCGTGCGGGCTTGCGCAAGGCCGGTTACCTGGTTTCCGATCTACGCCGCATCGTACTCACCCACGCTCACGAAGATCACTGCGGACTCGCGCGGTCTCTCCGCGATGAAGCAAAGAACGCGGAAGTCTTTGTTCACAACTGGGAGACCGGTCATCGTCACAGTCGTCTCGAATACGAAGAGCACCGCACGCTGCTAGTGCGCGCTGGTGTACCAGATGCGGAGATCGAGCGCATGCGCGGGCTGTACGAGTACATGCGCAGGTACGCGGATTCGTTTGGCGACGACGAATACACGTCGCTTTGGGACGAGGCTGAGCTGGAGTTCGAGTCGGGCAGCCTGCGGATTCTGCATACGCCGGGGCACACGCCCGGTTCGTGCTCGTTTCTGCGCGAAGCGGATCGGACGATCATCGCGGGCGATTGCGTGTTGAAAAGAATCACGCCGAATCCGGTGTTGTCGCCGGATCCCATCGATCCGACGCGCCGCTTTCCATCACTGGCCGAATACCTCGTCAGTCTGGCCCGTTTGCGATCGTTCTCGCCGACGCTCGTCTACGGCGGACATGGCGAGCCGATTCGCGACTACGAGGAACTCTTCCATCGCTACTTCCGCGCGTTCCAGGATCGGCAGGGACAAGTGATCGGACTCGTTCCGAAGAACGGCGTGACTGCGTGGGACGTCGCGCTCAAGATGTTTCCGCACGCTGACGACGTACACCGGTTTTTGTCAGTCTCCGAAGCCGTCGCGCACCTTGACCTCGCTCATTCTGAAGGGAAGATTGGCCTCGAACTCAAGGATCAAACCGAGCTTTATAAACCATTAACTTAAGCCGCGGATGCAGATAAACGCAGATCAGCGTTCATCCGCGAAAATCCGCGGCTAAAAATTTTCTGGAACCACCTCACCTGGTCCGCGTGTAAACGCAAAACTCTTCCGGAGGAAACTCGCATGCAAGCTAAATATTTTCTTAGTCTCCTGTCGGTCATCATTCTGACTGCGGGTGTAGTGCTCGCCCAACAACCCGCGCCGCCGCCCGCTCCTGAGCCGCCCGACGAACCAATGGATCAGTCGTTCTCAATTTTCATCGACGGCGGCGGCTTCCTTGGTATCTATGCGGAAAACATCAGTCGCGAAAACATGGCCCGCTATCACGTGAACCAGGTCCGCGGCGTCGGTGTAACGCAGGTGATCAAAGACAGTCCGGCAGAGAAAGCGGGTTTGCGCAAAGACGACGTGATCCTGCGTCTCGACGGCGAGAACGTCTCGAGTGTTCGCAAGCTCAACCGGCTGGTTTCCGAGATGGCTCCTGACCAGAGTGTGAAGGTGAGTTTTAGCCGTGGCGGTGCGGAGCAGGAAGTAACCGCAACGATCGGCAAACGCACCAACCAGAGCTTCGCCAATGACGTCTTGCCGGGTGGCACGAGGCTTTGGAAGTGGGAAGGCATGGATCCGAAGACCTTCAAGTGGGAAGGTCCGCTCATGAATCGTGGCGATTTGTTTGGTAAGAATGGCGACCTTTGGATAGGTCTTGGTAATGGCCGCCGGATCGGCGTGAGCACGATGGAACTCACGAAGCAACTCGCCGATTACTTCGGCATCGCGGGTGGTAAGGGTGTGTTGGTGACGTCGGTGACTGACGATGGTCCAGCGGCGAAAGCGGGTGTGAGAGCCGGCGACGTGATCACCGCGATCGATGGTGAAGCAGTTGACTCGCCAGGCGACATCTCGCGAGCGATCAATCGCAAAAAAGAAGGCGATGTTACGCTGACGATCATTCGCAACAAGTCGCAGCAAACGATTCATGTGACGCCCGGCGAATCCCGGTTACGCGGAACGGTGGACGGCGCGCAGATTGGACGCCGCATCGTGATCCCGCGGATCGAAATTCCCGACATCAATATCGCTATGCCGAACATCGAGGTCCCGGCGGTGTCGATCCCGTCCATCAACATCAACATGCCTCGGGTACGCGTGAGGATTCCTACTCGCAACATAAACGGCCCCATTTAGTAAGACAAGAAAATTTTTGCCGCGGATG
>DATNDM010000247.1:0-3029 GCA_035553235.1 Pyrinomonadaceae bacterium
GTTCTTCGTTTGAGTGTTCAGACTCGTCGCCGTCCGGATGATTGTACTTTTCGAACAGCGCCGCAACACGGTCGCGTTCTTCCTTCGAGTCGAACGCGCGCGCCGGAAAATCCTCGACGTGAATCTGCCTCGTATCCATCGCCCACAGCGCCGGCGCGACATAACGTTCATCGTCGAGCCAGGTCCGCACCCACCGCAAATAACCGCGCGGCACAAACTCACCCGGCATCTCGGCGTGCGCGGGCGCGAGCGGTTGAAACACATGAAACAGCCGCCGGTTGCGGATGGTCCAAGGGACGAGTACGACGCAAAAAGCTAAAGAAAAGATGGCGGCGTAAAGAGTCGCTTCACGAAACTTCCGAAACGCCGAGAACGCGGGCAGCATGAGCGTGAGTCCGATCGCGGCTGCGAAGAGACCGCTGTCTGGACGGAAGAAGACCGCGAGGCCGGCTAGCAAGCCAGTCACGATCCACCACGTGATCGCTCTTTTTCTTAACGCCGCTTTGAACGCGAACGTCGCCGTGAGCGCCATCGCAACGGCGAGGAAGTTTGTCGGCACTTCCGTAAGGATGGTCGCGACGTAGATCGCGGTGAACGGGCAGACCGCGGCGAGCGCGAGCGCGATCATTGCCGCGCGATGTTTGCGCTCTTCCGCAATGGCCCACTGAAAAGCAAGCAGGGCGATCAGGATACACGTGCCGGTGTCGAGCACAGCTTGCGCAACGCGCACGGCCGTGTTGTTGCCGTGACCGAAGGCGGAATAAATCGCGGCGATGAAAAGCGGATAACCGGGAAGACGGATCAGCGTCGGCGTGTATGGCGCCTGGCTTTCGATCGAGTAGACGTGCTGTTCGAGGATGTTGCGCGCGATCTGTGAATAGACGCGCCCGTCGTCCGGTTCATCATTCGGAATACGGATGGCGATGAATAGGCGGAAGCTAAGCGCGAGGAGAATCAGGAAAGCGTAAATAAAACGACGCGTCTTGGTGGTCATGTCAGTTGCAGACAGGATTCACATGATTTTTCAGGATTATGGCCCAGCCGCGGCCGTCGCCTTCCTTTCGAGCTTGCCCCAACCAACCACCGGCCCACGTATCGCCATCGCCACTGACTTGATCATCACGTAATACATCACCTGCCTGTAACAGAACCGCTGCAGGAACAACCACCACAGCAAACTCCAACGCTCGCGTCGCTCCAACAAGAACGCAAACGACGCCGACACCCAATCGATCGCCAAAAACAACGCGTAGTACAAAATGACCTGCTGTAGATTGGTCGATGAATATCCCGGGCCTTGTTGCCAGCGATCGATCGCACTCGAAACGAGCACGTAAATCAACATCAGATCCATCACCGGCGATATCAACGGAAACAGGATTTGGAAGATCCACACGTTCGGCATCGCGACAAACCCAAGCGCGCCAAACCGCGGACGAAACAGCGCATCACGATGCTTCCACATGCACTGCAACGTTCCATACGCCCACCGAAATCGCTGCTTCGCGAGTGAACGGATATTGTGCGGCGCCTCGGTCCACGCCAATGCCGACTCTTCATAACCAATCGTGTAACCGAGCCGCCTGATCCGCAGCGTCAAATCCTGATCTTCGGCAAGCGTATCCGACGCAAAGCCACCGGCCTCGACCAGCAGATCCCGTCGCCACGCGCCAACGGCACCAGGCACGACCGTGATGCAGTTCAAACTCGCAAACGCGCGGCGGTCCATGTTCTGCGACGTGATGTACTCGAGCGCCTGCCAGCGGGTCACGAGATTCACGCGATTGCCGACTTTCGCATTGCCCGCGATCGCGCCGAGCTGTTTGTCGTAAAAGCGATGCGCGAGCGCGCCGATCGTTTGCGGCGCAAACAACGTATCAGCATCCAGAGCGACGATGATCTCGCCACGCGCGTAGCGCAGACCAGTGTTGAGCGCCGCTGCCTTGCCCGCATTGGCAATCGTGAACAGCCGCACACGCTCCTCTTTGCCGAACCTTTCCGATACGACTCTGCTCGTGCTGTCAGTCGAGCCGTCGTCGACAACGATGATCTCGTAAGCTGAATAATCGGACGCGAGTAAACTGCGAAGCGTGTTTTCAATCACGAGCTGTTCGTTGTACGCCGGCACGATGATCGAAACAAACGGCGCGTAGTCGCTGCCCGCGTGAATGCGTTCGCGATGCCGCGATCTGAACCACTGTCCGAGCGCGAGCGAGCCGATGAAGATCAAACGCGCGAGGCCGAGCAGGATTCCGATCAGGAAGATCCACTGCAACACCCAACCGCCCGTCGACAGGAAGAAAAATGCGATCGCGTCCGCGCGCGTGAAGACGCGCTGGTTCGCCGGAATCACCGGCATCACCTGGTCTCGCGACAGTCCGGCCAGTTCAGATACAGGCACGAACTTGTATCCGCGCGCTTTCAATTCGTGAATCAAACGTGGCAACGCTTCGACTGTCGCTGAACGATCGCCGCCTGAGTCGTGCAGCAGAATAACTTCGCCGCGCGTTTCCGGGTTCGAATCCTGCGCGCGCTCAATCGTGCGACTGATGATCTGATCCGCCGTGACCGGCAGTTGCCAGTCGTCCGGATCGATGCGCACCCCAACCATGATGTAGCCGAGGTTCTGCGCGACGAGCGCGGGCTCGACTTCCTGCGGCTTGTCTGCTTCCGCGTCGCCGAAGTAAGGCGGCCGAAACAGCACGGTGGATCGACCAACATTCGCCTCGATGAGCCGTTGTGTCGCGTTCAATTCGAGCTCCGTCAACGACAGCGGAATTTCACCGAGGTTCGGGTGCGTGAACGAATGGTTTCCGATCTCGTGACCTTCGTCGACGATGCGCCGCATGAGATCCGGATACGCCTGTCCGTTCTTGCCGATGATGAAGAACGTCGCGGGAACGTTTTCGCGCTTGAGGATGTCGAGAATCGCGGGCGTCCAGCGCGGATCGGGACCATCGTCGAACGTCAACGCGAGCTGCCCAGGCTGATCTCCCGTTCGCTGCACGACGTACGACGACGGCATCGAG
>DATNDM010000248.1:0-6739 GCA_035553235.1 Pyrinomonadaceae bacterium
GCAGTACGGAACAGCGATCTCTCACGCAAAGGCCCAAAGTAGCAAAGAAAATTCGTAGAGACGCGGCAGCGCTTTGCGCCCGTTCTGTGAAAAATATTTCAGAGGTTAGGTCCGCTTGAAGATACTGGTCACCGGAGCGAAGGGATTGGTAGGGCGCGCGCTAGTGGAACATTGTTCAGCTAGCGGCGATGAAGTTTTTAGTTACGATCACGATGCTCTCGATATTGCAAACGCCGAAGCGGTCGAATCAGCGATCGCCGCGCGCGGTCCGGATGCCGTCATCAACTGTGCAGCATGGACCGACGTCGACGGCTGCGAAACGAATCCCGAGAAAGCCGAACAGGTAAACGCACTCGGTCCCGAAAACCTCGCGCGCGCCAGCCGCAATGCGGGCGCGCTCCTGATCACGATCTCGACCGACTACGTTTTCGACGGCGAGAAAGAAGGCTTTTACACGCAGCGCGATCAGCCGCGGCCCATCAGCGTCTACGGCCGATACAAACTCGAAGGCGAACGTAGAGCGCAGGACGCAAACGCGCGCACGATCGTGGTGCGCACCGGCTACATCTTCGGAACTGGCGGCAAAAACTTCCTGAGCAATGTAGTGTCCTGGGCGCGCCGTGGTCAGAAAATAAAAGCCATTCGCGATTACTGGGGAACGCCAACTTACGGACGCGACCTGGCTGTCAGACTGCGCGAACTTGCCGTGCATGACAAGCCGGACATTTACCATGTTGTGAGTGCGGGAGAAGGAGCGAGTTTCGAGACATTCACGCTCGAGGCATTGAGACTGGCCGGATTAAGCGCAGAGAACGTTGAAGTTATCGATGGCGATTCCCTGGGCCGGCCGGCCCCACGGCCGCGGAATTCGAGACTTAAATGCCTGCGCTCCGAGAAGATTGGATTACCGCCTTTACCCCACTGGCAGGACGGGCTGGCAGATTTTATTAGCCGCGGATAACACGGATTTCACTGAAAAACCGTGTCATCCGTGTTCATCCGTGGCTAATGTTTGATATCATCCCGAGCCTCTAGTGTGTGCATTAGTTAACTATCTGTCTGTATTGCCTGTTTTGATGAAAGCCGAAAGACATGATGTCGCAAGATAACCGTTTGATGCCGATGCCTGCGGTCGAGCGTGGTCTCGACCGGCCGCTCACCGATATTGGCCAGGTCAGGTCGTATGGTCCCGCCGCCACCGAGCCGAACCAGCTTCGCGATTACCTGTTCATCGTACTGAAGCGGAAGTGGCTGATCCTCAGCCTGTGTTTGGTCGTCACTTCACTCGTCGCCGTCCAGATGTTCCGCCAACCGAACATCTACGAAGCGGAAGCGACGATTCGAATCGAGCAGCGAAGCCAGAACATTCTGCAGACCAAAGACTTTGTCCTCAACGCTCAACCCGACGCGAATTTCTGGGGCACACAGATCAGGTTGCTGCAGAGTCCGACACTCGCGCGCCAGGTGGCACTGAGTTTGGACCTGCAACACAATCCAAACTTCTTCGGCAATCAGGCCCAGGGCGGAATCTTCACCGCGTTGCGACGAATGTTCACGGGTGAGAAAAAGCCGGTCACGCTTCCGGCCGTTGCGCCCGGTGGTCTGAGCGTCATCGGTGAGGCGCAACTCAAAGACGAGCCGTTGACTCCTGAAGAGTTGTCGGCGCTCGAACCGTACGAAGACGCGATCATCGGCGCCGAAAAAGTCGAAGGCATCGTCGGCACGAATCTTTTCACGATCAAATATCGTCACACAGATCCGGAAATGGCCCAGAAAGTGGCCAACGCTCTCGCCGAAGTATTTCGTGCGAACAACGTAGAACGCACGACGCAGAATTCAACGAAAGCGGAAGAACTGCTGGTGCGCGAGATCGCTGCGTACCAGGAAAAGATCAGGCACGACACGGAATCGCTCTTCAACTACGCTCGTGAAAAAGGATTGCCTCCTTCGCCGGACGGGCTGAACGTTGAAGGCCAACGTCTCGCGGATATCAGCCGTCAGCTTCTCGAAGCGGAGAACGTGCGCAAGAACGCGCAGGCGGTTTACATGAGCGCCAAGAATGCCAGCGATCCTTTTTCGATTCCGGAGGTACGAAAGTCGGATCGCATCAGTAACATCGAAACCCGCATTTCCCAGCTCAAACAAACCAAGGCCGCACTCGAGGTCACCTACACGAAGGAATGGCCCGAGGTTAAGAGAATAGATGCCTCTATTAAGCGTCTTGAAGACGAGCTGCAAAAAGAAGCGGAGGAGTCGATCGCGATGCTGAAGTCGACGTACGAGTCGGCCATCGCTCACGAAGAAAGTATCCGTGAGATGTACGTCAAACAGCGCGGCACGACGGACCAGCAGACTCGCGATCAGATCGAAATGGCGGCGTACACGCAACGCCTCGAAACCAACAAGCAATACCTGAACACACTGCTGCAAAAGCAGCGCGAAGTTCAGATCGCACAGGGCGACAAAGGCAGCGAAGTCGGAATTGAAAACTACAGCCGCGTGCCGCGCTCTCCGGTTGGTCCACCCCGCCTGCGAAACGTGATGATTGCCCTCGTGCTGTCGCTCGTTGCCGGTATCGGTCTCGCGTTCCTGCTCGACTTCCTCGACGACACGGTCAAGTCGCTCGACGACGTTGATCGTTACATTCATTTGCCGGCGTTGGCGATGATTCCCGCGAGCCGCGGCGGCGCGAACTTGAAAGGATTGCCGCGCTCGACTCCGGCACCTTCGGACACCACGGCGCTCGCTATGATCGACGACGTGCGGTCGCCGATCGCAGAGTCGTATCGTCACTTAAGAACGTCGTTGCTGTTGTCGTCAGCGGGACAGCCGCCGAAGACGATTCTCGTGACGTCGAGCCAGCCTTCAGAAGGAAAAACTACGACCGCGATCAATACGGCGTTCATGCTCGCGCAGACCGGGGTCGAAGTTTTGATCATCGATTGCGACCTGCGACGGCCACGACTGCACACGCAGTTTGAAGTCAGTAATTCAAAAGGTTTGACGACCTGGCTTTCGGGAGAAAGAGATCTCGACAATCTTTTCCAAACCTATGCGAAGACGCCGAACCTGAAGGTCCTGACGTCTGGTCCGGTGCCGCCGAATCCGGCGGAGTTGCTCGGCTCGGAAGAGATGCGCCGCCTGCTTGGAATCCTGAGCGAGCGCTTCGCACACATCATCATCGATTCACCGCCGGCAATCTCGTTCACGGATGCTTCGATTCTCTCGACGATGGTCGACGGAGTCATGCTGGTGGTTCATGGTGGCAGAAGCTCGCGCGCGGTCGTGCGTCGGGCGAAACAGCAGTTGCTTGACGTGGGCGCGCACATCTTCGGCGTGGTGCTCAATAATGTGAAGCTCGAGACGCAAGACTACTATTATTCCGGCTACTACTCGAATTATTACTCGACCGAAACTGATAACGGCCAGGGTGCTTCCGCGGGTGAGACCGCCTAAAATCAAAACCACAGATTACGCGGAGTTCACAATAGCGGTTCCTTTCCGGGTAATCTGTGGTTCTTCCGCTGATCTCCTTCTATGAACGTTCCCTTATTGGACCTTCAGGCGCAGTATGTCTCGCTCCGAGATGACTTGCAGCAGGCAATAGATCGTGTCATGAGCTCACAGCGCTTCGTTCTCGGCGACGAAGTGCGCCGGCTCGAAACTTCTCTCGCTGAGTATTGCCAAACTAAACACGCGATTGGCTGCGCTTCCGGTTCGGATGCTTTGTTGCTCGCTCTGATGGCGCTCGACCTCAAACCTGGCGACGAAGTGATCACGACGTCGTTTTCATTCTTCGCGACGGCTGCGTCAGTGGCTCGACTCGGCGCGCGCCCGGTTTTTGTCGACATCGATCCACACACCTACAACATCGATCCATCGCGTGTTGCGGACGCGATCACGCCGCGCACGAAAGTGATCATGCCCGTACACCTTTACGGCCAGTGCGCCGACGTGGAGCCTTTGCTCGAGATTGGACGGCGTCATGGAATTCCCGTAGTTGAAGATGCAGCGCAGGCGATCGGCTCGACGGATAATGGACGTCGCGCGGGCTCGATGGGATTGATCGGATGTTTCAGTTTTTATCCGACGAAGAACCTCGGTGGCGCGGGTGATGGCGGGATTCTCACGACCAGCGACGACGAAGTCGCAGCGCGTTTGCGACGACTGCGCACGCACGGCGGCTCGAATGAGTACGAGCACGAAGAGGTTGGGATCAACAGTCGACTCGATGAGCTGCAAGCGGCGGTGCTGAACGTGAAGTTTCCGAGTCTTGATAAATGGTCTGACGAGCGCGCGCGCAAAGCCGAGATTTATACGAAGCTGCTGAACGACGCCGATTTGCGCTTTCCGCTGATTACGCCGGCAGTAAGAGCCGGCAGCCGCCACATCTATCATCAATATGTGATTCGTGTTCCGAAAAATCGCGATGCATTGATGGAGCATTTGAAGCACCACGGCGTCGGCACCAAGATCTACTACCCGATCCCGCTGCACCTGCAAAAGTGTTTCGAGTATCTCGGTTACAAGAAGGGCGACTTGCCTGCATCGGAAGCCGCGGCTAATGAGACTTTCGCCCTGCCTTGTTATCCTGAGCTGACCGACGAGCAGCAGGCTTACGTGGTTGACAGGATTTCAGGATTTGCAGGACTTACGTGATCCTGTCTAACAGGCTTTGCACGAAAAGTCGTCACACTCTTCTCTGTGCAACCTCTGTGTTCTCTGTGCCTCTGTGGTTGAAGATTGCTTAGAAAAAACAACCACAGAGACACAGAGGACACAGAGGTTGCACAGAGAAGAAGTTCAACAGGGAGTTTTCGGGCAAAGCATGTCTAACACTACTTATCCGACTCAAGCATGCCCCTGAAGCTGAGCATCGTCACACCTTCATTCAACCAGGGACGGTTCCTGGAAGAGACGATCCTCTCTGTGCTGAATCAGGGATACGAGCCGCTCGAATACATCATCATCGACGGCGGCAGCACGGACGAGAGTGTTTCGATCATCCGCCGCTACGAAGACAAGCTCGCGCACTGGGAAAGCGAAAAAGATCGCGGGCAGGTGCACGCGATTAACAAGGGCATCGAACGCGCTACCGGCGACATTCTCGCCTTCCTCAACAGCGACGACGTTTACCTGCCCGGCACTTTCAACGCGGTGATGACCCACTTCGCCGACAATCCGCAAAGCAAGTGGATCTGCGGCGACACGATCATGTTTGGCGAGGGTCACGAGACGCGGTTGATTCACGCGGTCGTGCCGCGCTCTGCCGCGCACTGTTTGTCGTGGGCGTATCGCGCGCCGCAACCCGGCCATTTCTGGAGAGCCGAACTCGTGCGCTCAGGTTTTCAGGAACGCTGGAGCTACGACTTCGATCACGACATGTACGTGCGGCTGCTGCTGGCTGGTTACAAGTGTGAATACATTCCGCTGCCGATGGCCGCGTACCGTTTGCACGAAGTGAGCAAGACGATCGCCGAAGGTCATCGCCAGCTCGAGGAGTTTGATCGCATCGCGGAGTTTTACGAACCGCAGTTGGCGGGCGTGGACCAGCGCTGGTGCAAGGCGACGCGATTCCTGCGACTCTCGTACGCGGCGAGTGAAGCAGGACGCAAGAGCGAAGCAGCGAGTTGGCTGATGCGTGCCTTCGCGACGCACCCGGAAAGTGTTTTGAACCGTCCGTTCTGGGGTTGTTTGCGGCGTCTGGCGTTGAGCAGTAATGGTTTACATGATTGACGAGATTTTTCTAAAATCCTGACCCAACTTGTTTCGGAGAACAACTCATTAAATGTCACAACAGACGAAAGTATTGATAACTGGCGCAGGCGGTTTCATCGGTCATCATTTAACGAAGTACCTGGTGGACCGCGGCTATTACGTGCGCGGCGTTGATATCAAGGAGCCGGAGTACGAGGCGACCAGCGCCAACGAGTTTTTGCTGCTGGACCTATCGAAAGCCGACAACTGCCTTGCGGCGACCGAGGGCATGGATCAGGTCTACGGTCTCGCCGCCAACATGGGCGGTATCGGATTCATCGAGACGAACAAGGCCGTCATCGTCCGCGATAACACGCTCATCAATCTCAACTCGATCGAAGCGGCGCGCATCAATGGCGTGAAGCGTTATCTCTACACGTCCAGCGCGTGCATCTACCCCGGTTACAAGCAAAAGGAAACTGACGTCACGCCGTTGCGCGAAGAAGACGCGTATCCCGCTGACGCCGAAGACGGCTATGGCTGGGAGAAGCTTTACATGGAGCGCGTTTGCCGTCATTACACTGAAGACTTCGGACTCGACACGCGCGTCGTCAGGTTTCACAACATCTTCGGTCCGTTGGGCACTTACGACGGCGGACGCGAAAAGTCGCCGGCTGCGATCTGTCGGAAGATCGCGCTCGCTGACGACGTCGACGAGATCGAAGTATGGGGCGACGGCGAACAAACGCGTTCGTACTGCTACATCGACGATTGTGTCGAAGGTATTTATCGCCTGATGGAGAGCGATCATCGCGAGCCGATCAACCTCGGACAGGACCGCATGATCTCGATCAACGAGCTGGTGGACATCGTCGCAAACATCGCGGGGAAGAAGATCAGCAAGCGCTACGACCTCACCAAGCCACAGGGCGTGCGTGGCCGTAACAGCGATAACACGCGTCTTCGGGAAGTGTTGCACTGGGAGCCGTCGATCTCACTCGAAGACGGGTTGAACATTACCTATCACTGGATCGCCGGCGAG
>DATNDM010000249.1:0-4530 GCA_035553235.1 Pyrinomonadaceae bacterium
ATCGTTAAACTGTGCGGAGGTAATAACGATGAGCTTCTATAGCATGATGTGCGCGCCTCGGCAGCGCAGAGTGCCTCCGGTACTAACCCTCGCAATTTTTAACTCGTTTAAATGTTCGTGTCCGTGTGCCCCGTGAAGCAGAGTCCATTTGGAACGCTTAAAAAAGTCTCTGGCCGCCTGAAACAGATGTGGCTCGGCCGAGATGAAAGATCACTGAGAGAGACGCCGATACCGCGTCTGCTCGTGGTCGACGATGAAGAGTCAATCTGCTTCTCGATGAGCGAATACTTCTCTTTGCAGGGATATAAAGTCGACACCGCTTCCGAGTTGGAGGAAGCTGAAAAATTACTCGACGCCACAAACTACAGAGTCGTCATTCAGGATCTGCGCCTCAGCATGACCAGCAGCCAGGACGGACTCGATATGATCAAGCTGATCCGAGCACACAATCCGCAGACGCGTATCGTTGTTCTGACGGCTTACGGCTCCGCTGAAGTCGAAGACGAAGCGAGACGTTGTGGTGCTGATGCATTCCTGCGAAAGCCAAAGCCTCTCTCGCAGGTCGCACAAGTTGTTCAGGGGCTCATCGAATCGCCGCCACGGCAGGCCGCCCGCCCCGCTTAAGAATTTAGCCACCAAAGGCACAAAAAGCACAAACGAGAAAGCGATCCGATTGAGTCACCCTGCAATCTCGTTTGTGCTTTTTGTGCCTTTTGGTGGCTAAATTCTTAATGAAAGTCGTGGGAGGGTGTGGCGGCGACGGCGAAACTGAGTGGCTGCACGTGGCTCGCTTTTACCGAAATCACGTTGTCCTGATTTTGCAGCGCGCCTTCGATCAAGAGAAATGGATGGCCCACCAGCTCGTGACGGTACTTCTCGAAGAGTTGCGGCGTGACGATGATGTTGCTGACGCCGGTCTCGTCTTCGAGGCTCAGAAACATGAATCCCTTTGCCGTGCCCGGCCGTTGCCGCACAATCACCCAGCCGGCGACGCGCACAAACGTTCCATTGCGCAGCTTGCGAATATCGGTCGCTCTGAGTGCCCTTAGCTTGTTCAACTCGACGCGGTGATAAGCGACCGGATGCTTCCCAATCGTCAGCCCGCTGCCACGAAAATCCGCGTCCATTCGCTCGGGCAAGGTCATTTGCTGCAGCGGTGAATTGCGATCGTTTTCGAGCAAGCCCTCGTACAGTTCACCGGCAGCGCGCGTCACGCGCTCAACCTGCCACAGCGCATCGCGGCGAGTAGACGACTGAATAAAATTCAACGCCCCCACTGCGGCCAGCTTTCGCAATTCATCTTTCCGCAGCTCAGGGACGCGATTGTGCAAATCGTCGATTCCTAAAAACGCACCTGCGGATCGCTCGCGCACAATCGCCTCGCCTGACTGCTGGCTCAAACCTTTGACATATCTGAAGCCAAGCCTGACCGCGAGCGATGAGTCCTGCTGTTTCTCGATCGTGCATAACCATTTAGAACACGTGATGTCGATCGGCAAGACTTTGAGCCCATGTCGCTGCGCGTCTTTGACGATCGTGAATGGCTGATAAAAACCCATCGGCTGGTTATTCAGAATCGCCGCTGTGAACGCCGCGAGGTAATTACATTTCAGATACGCACTCGCGTAAGCAATCAGCGCAAAGCTGGCTGCATGCGACTCCGGAAAACCATAAAGCGCAAACGAACTGATTGAGAGGACGATCTCATCCTGTTTCTTTCCGGTGATTCCGTTTTTGCTCAGACCTGCGCGCAGTTTCACTTCAATTGTTTTCATGCGCGCCTCGGAGCGTTTGAAGCCAAACGCGCGCCGCAACTCTTCAGCTTCGCCACCGCTGAAGCCGGCGCAGATCATGGCCATGCGCAGGAGTTGTTCCTGAAACAACGGCACGCCGAGCGTGCGTTTCAACACCGGTTCCAGCAGCGGATGCGCGTAAGTGGCCGGTTCCCTGCCCTGCCGTCGCTTGAGATAAGGATGGACCATGTTGCCGACGATTGGACCCGGTCGAATAATCGCCACCTGGACCACGATGTCGTAGAAGTTCGCGGGCCGCAGTCGTGGCAAACATGACATCTGCGCGCGGCTCTCGACCTGAAACATTCCGATCGTGTCGGCGCGTTGCAGTGCGTCGTAAACTGCCGGATCGTTTTGCGGCAGGTGCGCCAGATCAACATCTTCACCGT
This sequence comes from Pyrinomonadaceae bacterium, assembly GCA_035553235.1. GTDB lineage: Bacteria > Acidobacteriota > Blastocatellia > Pyrinomonadales > Pyrinomonadaceae > PSRF01. The sequence goes on from DATNDM010000249.1 coordinate 2,183, forward strand.
ACGAGTCGCGAATCAACTCGATCGAGTCTTCCAGCACTGACATCATCCCGAGCCCGAGCAGGTCGACTTTTATGAGACCGAGGTCCGCACAATCTTCTTTGTCCCATTGGACCACCACGCGCCCGGGCATCGCGGCGGGCTCGAGCGGCACGATCGCGTCGAGCTGTCCCTGGCAAATCACCATGCCGCCTGAATGCTGGCCCAGGTGACGCGGCAAGTCCTGCACGCGTTGATAAAGCTCGAAGAACTTCCTGATGCGCGGCTGTTGCAGATCCAAACCCGCATCGCGAAACTGCCGCTCGCTGGAATCGTTTGGATCTTTCCATTCCCACGTGTGGACGAGTGCGGCGAGACGAGCGAGCGTTTCTTCGTCGAAGTCGAGCGCCTTCCCGACTTCGCGCGCGGCCGAACGCCCGCGATACGTGATGACGTTTGCCGTCATGGCGGCGCCGAGTTTTCCGTAGCGCTCGTAAACGTATTGGATTGCTTTCTCGCGCTGCTCTCCGCTCGGCAAATCGAGATCGATGTCGGGCCATTCGCCTCTCTCTTCAGAAAGAAAGCGCTCAAACAACAGATCCATACCGACCGGATCGACGGCCGTGATTCCGAGTGAATAACAGACCGCGCTGTTTGCGGCCGAGCCGCGCCCCTGGACGAGGATACCCTGCTTGTTACAAAACTTGACGATGTCCCAGACGATCAGGAAATAACCTTCCAGCCCCAGCTTTTCGATCAGATTCAACTCGCGCTCGAGCTGCGGACGGGCGCGCTCGTAAGTCGGCATGCCATGCGTGCCCGTGTAGCGCAAACGCGCGCCTTCTTCCGTGCGTTTGCGAAGAAATGACGCCATGGTTTCGCCGCGCGGCACGGGATACCTGGGAAACTCGTAGCCGAGATCTTCGAGCGTAAACTCGAGTCGCGACGAGAGCTCGGCAGTGTTTGCTATCGCTTGCGGCAGATCGGCAAACAGCCTCTCCATCACTGCGCCTGATTTCAGATATCGTTCGGAATTTTGCGTGAGGAGGCGTCCGGCGGTTTCCAGTCGCACGTGATTGCGAATGCAGGTGAAGACGTCGGCGACTTCTCGTTGTGACGGAGTCGCGTGACACACGCCGTTAGTTGCGAGCAAAGACAGACGATTGCGCCGCGCGAGCTCGATGACAAGATGGTTGCGAGCTTCCTCTTCGCGATCGAGGTGGCGTTGTAGTTCCGCGTAGACGTTCTTTTGGCCGAAGAGTTCGAGCAGCCATTCGATTGTGTGCTGTGCTTTCCTGGGGTTGTCCGGATCTCCGGGACTAAGAGCGGTGGCGACTGGGCCATCGAAGCTGCCGGTCAAACAGATCAAGCCCTCTGCATGAGCGGCGAGTTCGTCAGCGGTGACGACACACTCGCCGGGCTTCGCGTGTTTCGGGACACGCAATTTCATGAGTGTGATCAAACGGCAAAGGTTCTGGTAACCAGTGCGATTGCGGACCAGGACGGGGATCGAGCAGAGGCCTTGCTCGTTTGGCTTTTGGACGCTGATCTCGGCGCCGATGTGCGCCTTGATACCGTTCTTTTTTCCGGAGAGGTGAAAGCGCGGCGCGCCGTAAACTCCGTCACGATCGAGCAGGGCCATCGCCGGCATTTCCAGCGCGACTCCGGCCGCGATCAACTCTTCAGGCACAGATGCACCCTCGAGAAAACTGAATGCTGACCGCGCGTGTAGTTCTACATACATATGATTAGCCACAAAAGGCACAAAAAGCACAAAAGAGAAAAGCACCGCGAGTTACCTGAACTTCAGTAACTGCTTTTCTCTTTTGTGCTTTTTGTGCCTTTTGTGGCTAATCATAGTTTCCCTCAACGAACCAGTTCTCTGTTTTGAGCTCACGATAAACACGATAGAGCGTCTGCCGGCCGAGGCGCTCGAGTGTCACATCCCACTCATCACGCGCCCAGCTATCGTCGCGCCACCAGTCGCCCGTAGTCCTCCATGGTCCAGCCAGGTCAACGACTTTCCCGTAAACACTTCGCTGCTTGCTCCACGCGCTGATTTGCGCGGGCCAACCCTGAGGCGCTTCAACGATCGCCCGCAGCGGCGGACGAAACATTCGAAACCCAAGACATTGCCGCGCTCTCACCGCCCGCGGCCGGTCCTTTTTTCTGCGACCCCTCCGATCAGATTCAGTTTGCAGCGTGAACCGCTTCATCCTGAACGCGTCCGGCCGATGAGTGTCGAGCAACACTGGTGAACCGATGTTTTCCTCCCCCACGAGTTTTGCGAGCCGCGCGAGCGTCAACTCGAGCTTGTCAGGCGCGGGCGCGAGCGGCACAAACAAACCACTCTGCAACACGCGCGGCTTCAC
>DATNDM010000250.1:0-3284 GCA_035553235.1 Pyrinomonadaceae bacterium
CAGGGTCCGAAGCAGATCATCGTTCCGGAGTCGTTCCAACTTTCGGCGTACTCAGTTGCAGACGGCAAGAGAGTTTGGTGGGTGCGAGGTCTCGCGTGCGAGATGAAGTCGATCGCGAGTCACGACGATGAGTATCTCTACATCAACGGCTGGGGCTTCCCGCAGAATCAACCCGGACAACAGGTGCCGACGATCAGCTTTGAAGAAGGACTCGCTGCGTACGATAAAGACAAGGATCGCATGATCACGAAGGCGGAGATTTCCGCCGCTGGTGGCACCACGAAGATGGACAAGTTGCTGGTCGCTGCGTTCGAAGCGTTTGACATGAATCGCGACGAGAAGTTGAACGACAAAGACTGGGAAGTGTTTCGCGCGATGATGGCAGCAGAAAATGGTTTGCTCGCGATCAAGATGGGCGGGAATGGGGATCAGACCGCGAACGCGATTCGCTGGCGCTACACGAAGCCGGTGCCGCAAGTGCCGTCGACGCTGCTTTACCAGAACGTGCTCTACATGATTAACGACAGCGGCATCCTCATCTCATTCGATCCAGTTACCGGCAACGTACTCAAACAAGGACGCCTCCACGGCGCGATCGACAAGTATTTCTCCTCGCCCGTTGCGGCTGACGACAAAGTGTTTTTAATAGGTCAGGGTGGACAGGTTTCAGTGTTGAAGGCGGGAGGCGACTGGCAAGTGCTCGCCGTCAATGAACTCGACGACGAGTGCTACGCGACACCCGCGATCGCCGACGGCCGCATTTATATTCGAACCCGCAGCGCGCTCTATGCTTTCGGTAAAATTTAGCCGCGGATTCACACGGATTAACGCGGATCAGAATTTCTTGCCGTGTGAATCTGTGTAATCCGTGGCTAGTGTTAACATCGCCTCACCATGATCATTCATCTGGTCGACGGCACCTACGAACTCTTTCGACACTTCTACGGCATTCGTCGCTTCAAGAAAACTGATCCGCCGTTCGGCGCGGTGACCGGCGTGCTGGCGACCGTGGCGCAGTTGCTCGAAGACGAAGCGACGCACGTTGGTGTCGCGACCGATCACATCATCGAGTCGTTTCGTAACAATCTCTGGGCGGGTTACAAAACCGGTGTGGGTGTCGAGCCCGCGTTGAAGGCGCAGTTTACTCCCCTCGAAGAAGCACTCGAGGCGATGGGTGTGGCGGTGTGGCCGATGGTCGAACTCGAAGCTGACGATGCGCTCGCATCGGCGGCGTACATCGCGGCGCAGGACGAGCGCGTAGAGAAGGTTTGCATTTGGACGCCTGACAAAGATCTGGCGCAATGCGTGGTCGATGAGCGTGTGGTACAAGTTGATCGACGCGGCAATGCGATTCGTGGTGCGGATGCGGTGCGTGCGAAGTTTGGAGTCGCGCCCGAGTTTATTCCCGACTATCTGGCGTTGGTGGGCGACGCCGCGGATGGCTATCCCGGAATCGCGGGCTTTGGACCAAAGACAGCGGCGACGTTGATTAATCGTTATGGGCCGATCGAGGATTTTGGTCCGGAAATTTTGAACGAGCAGAACCGCGCGCTGGCTTTGTTGTTCAAAGATCTCGCAACGCTGCGGACGGATGCGCCGCTTTTTGAAGACGTCGACGAGCTTCAATGGCGCGGCGCTAAGCCGGAGTTCGGCGAACTCGCTGAGAAGATCGGCAGCGCGCGTTTAGCCGCTCGCGTCCGTAAGTTGGAGAAGAAATTGAGCCGCAGATGAACGCGGATTAACGCTGATCTGCGTTTATCTGCGTTCATCCGCGGCTGAATAAATATGAGTGCAGCAGCCGTCGCGCCGGCAAAGCGCCGCTATGATCGATCGATTGTTGAGGGACCACTGCAGCCCGCAGTGTGGAAGATCGCGTGGCCGACGATGCTCACGAACGTGATCGGCGGCTTGCAGGGAATGGTGGACCACGCGCTCGTCGGACATCTCGTTGGCTTCAAAGGGAACGCGGCGATCGGCGTAAGCTGGCAGATCTTTCTCGTCGTGATCGTCTTCATTTCGTCATTGTTCACGGGAATGAGTGTGCTGGTTGCTCGTTTCGCGGGTGCGGGCGACGAGGAAAGAGTTAATCGCACCGTCTACCAGGCGTTTCTCACCGCCATCTTCATCGCGCTCGGCATTCTCGCGCCCGTCGGTTACGTCGTCTCGCCGGCACTTCTTAAACTCGTCAACGCGGCGCCCAGCGTACAAGCCGAAGCGTTACCATTTCTGCGCATCATGTTTTTGTTCAGCATCGGCATGATGATTTTCTTCATGCTCAGTGGCGCGTTGCGTTCGGCGGGTGACGCGCGTACGCCGATGATGCTCGGCATCTCGATGACGGTGCTCAATCTCGTTCTGAACATAGTGCTCATTCGCGGGCTTGGTCCGATTCCGGAGTTCGGCACGAAAGGCGCCGCGATGGGCACGTGCATCGCCTCCGGCCTCGTTGCGATTTATTCACTCGCAAAACTCTGGAGCGGTTCCTGGGTGATCTCGATCCCGCGCGGCGGAGGATTTGGTCCGGACTGGTCCATCATCAGGCAGATCTTCAAATTCGGACTGCCGACCGGCGTGCAGGGCATCGCGATGAACATCGGCGGCGTGCTGATGCTGTCGTTTATCGGATCGCTCGCGCAGAGTGCGGCCGCGCAGGCAGCGTTCGCAGTCTCTTACACCGAACTCTTTTCATTGATCACGTGGACGTCAGTTGGGTTGATGGGCGCGGCGGCGGCGGTTGCGGGTCAGAACCTCGGCGCGGGTCAGCCCGATCGTGCGGACGCGGCGGTGCACGTGGCGGCGCGATTCGGATTTGCGGGTGCGGCGTTCGTTGGAATCTTCTTCCTGTTCTTCCCGAAACAGTTACTCGCGATCTTCGGTATGCACGATCCGGCGGTGGTGGATATCGGTGTCCAGCTACTGCGCGTCTTGAGTGTTTCCGGCCTGCTGATTGCGGTCGCGCTGACTTACACAGGCGGACTGCAAGGCACGGGCGATACGCGCAGCCCGCTCTACATCTCGATCATCTCGCAAGTGATCGTGCCGTTAGGGATTTGTTTCGTGATCAAAGAGACAGGAACACTGGACCCGATCGACATCTGGCTGGCGATCCTCGCTGGACATGCGACGCGCTGTGTGTTGAGTGTCGTGCGGTTCAGGCAAGGGAAATGGAGACTGATTTCGGTGGAATAGTTTTAGCCGCGGATTTAAGCGGATAAACGCTGATCGGAGTTCATCTGTGAAAATCCGTGGCTAGGTTATTTTTTCGCACCGAGGCTCTGCTTGAG
>DATNDM010000251.1:0-3173 GCA_035553235.1 Pyrinomonadaceae bacterium
AAGTTTGCGGAGCTGAAACAGTCGATTGGTGTTTTTGCAACGTTCCTACCCGTGCGAAGCGACGTGTCCACCGGCATTTCCTTTGAAGAATTCCTGCTACAAACCCGTGAAGCGCAAGCTGAGGCGCAGAGGTATCACGAATATTTTGCGTGGGACAATGTCGTCAGCGACAACGCCGCGGACAGCTTTTTCCCATTCTGCTTTGAATTTCGAGGAGCTCCGGCTTCGTACCGGAGTGGCAGCGCAGAGTTTTCAATTTATGAGCGCGAAGCGTTTACTGACCGGTTCAAAATCAAATTGATTTTCCAGGACGATCACACGCGATACTCCGCGGCCCTGCAATTCGACGAAAACGTGTTTACAAGCGCAGACGTGCAGCGGCTCGCCGATCAGCTAAGCACGCTGATTGCAGATGCGAGTAACCGGCCGAGTTTCACGCTGGGCGAGTTGGAACTGCTCGGCCCCGCGGAACGCCAGCTATTGCTCGTCGACGTCAACGACACCCGCCGTGAATATTCGAGTAGCAAGCTGGTCCACGAGTTGTTCGAACAGCAGGTTGAGGAAACGCCCGACGCGTTGGCGCTCGTTTTTGAAGCTGAGCGCTTGACGTACGGTGAATTGAACCGCCGCGCGAACCAGCTGGCCCATCATTTGATAAAGCTGGGCGTTGGACCTGACGTGACCGTCGGACTGTGTCTGGAACGTTCGAGCGATTTGATTGTTGGACTGCTCGGGATCATGAAAGCGGGCGGCGCGTACGTGCCGCTGGATCCGGGATTGCCGAAGCCGCGGCTCAACATGATTCTGGAGGAATCCGGAGCGCGGACAGTTGTTACGAGGAACATGTTGGCCGAGGTGCCCGCGAACGCGGATCCCAGTAATCCTCAGCGCCGCGTATGGGAAGAGAACCTCGCCTACGTGATCTTTACCTCCGGTTCGACCGGCCGGCCAAAGGGCGTCGCTGTCGAGCACCGGCAACTGAGGAATTATCTAAATGCCGTCTGGGAAAGACTTCAGCTACCACCCGGCAGCAGCTTCGCCATGGTCTCGACCATCAGCGCCGATTTAGGGAATACGTCGCTGTTTTCCGCGTTATGTAAAGCCGGGACTCTGCATCTGATTGCGGAGGAGCGGTCGTCTAACGCGGAGGCGCTCGCAGACTATTGCCGCCGCAATCGAATCGACTGTCTAAAAATCGTGCCCACGCATCTTTCGGCATTACTTGCAGTCGGAAACCCAGCGGAGATCCTGCCGCGCAAGCGACTCGTGCTCGGCGGCGACGCGTGTCCGTGGAGCTTGGTCGAGCAGATTCGTTCGTTGTCGCCGGATTGTGCGATCTTGAATCACTACGGACCGACTGAGGCCACGGTTGGTGCGCTCACGCACGAGCTGCGCGAGGAGTTGAATTCGGACACAGTGCCGCTTGGTTCGGCGCTCGGAAACGTCCAGGCCTACATACTTGACGAAGAATTGCGCCCGGTGCCGACCGGCGTTGCCGGGCAACTGCATCTCGCCGGCGCCGGGCTGGCCCGTGGTTACATCAATCGTCCGGCTGCGACCGCGGAGAAGTTCATTCCTAATCCATTCAGCGCGAGTGGCGAGCGTCTGTACAAGACCGGAGATCGCGCACGTTATCTCAGCGACGGACAGATCGAGTTTCTCGGACGCATCGACAACCAGGTGAAGATTCATGGATATCGGATCGAGCCTGACGAGATCGAAAGCGCGCTCCGTGATCATGAAGACGTGAGCGCAAGCGTCGTCATCGCCAGAGAGGATCGACGCGGCGCACGACAGCTCGTCGCATATTTGGTGACACGGAAGACGCTCACCTCTGCCGAACTGAGAAGCTTTCTCGCGCATAAACTGCCTGACTACATGGTGCCGACCGCTTTTGTGTTTCTCGAGCGGTTGCCGCTGACGCTGAACGGAAAACTCGATCGCAACGCGTTGCCGGCGCCGGACCATTTACAAAGCGCCGGAGTCTTTACGGCGCCGCGCACGGACGCCGAAAAGCTGCTGGCGCAAATCTGGTCTGACGTCCTCGGCGTTGAACGAGTCGGAGTGCATGACAATTTCTTCGATCTGGGCGGCGATTCGATACTCAGCATTCAGATTGTCGCGCGCGCAAACAAGGCGGGCCTGAAGCTCACGCCGCGCCAGTTGTTCCAGCACCAAACCATCGCCGAGCTCGCCGTCGTGGTTGGATCAGCCGTCACTGCGGAGCAAGGACTCGTAACCGGACGAGTTCCCTTGACGCCGATTCAGGCGCGGTTTTTCGAGCTCGATCAACCGGAACTACATCATTACAACCAGGCGATGTTGCTGGAAGTGAAAGAGTCGATTGAAGCGACCTTGTTTGAAAAGGCGATCGAGTTGCTGCTGGTCCAACACGATGCGCTGCGCTTCCGGTACGCGAAGAATCATGACGGGTGGGAGCAAACTGTGTCCGCTCCCGAGGGCGTCGTACCATTCGAGCGGATTGATCTTTCTGCAGAAGCAGAGCAAACCGCACGCATACAGGAACACGCCGCGAGACTGCACGCGAGCCTCAATCTCGAACACGGCCCGTTGATTCGTGTTGCACTATTCGATCGTGGCGCCGCGCAAAACAGTTATTTGCTGATCGTCATTCATCACCTCGCGGTGGATGGCGTGTCGTGGCGCATTCTGCTCGAAGATCTCCACACGCTTTATCAACAACTCAGTCGGAGCGAAGCGCCCGCACTTCCGCCCAAGACGACGTCGTACAAGAACTGGGCCGAACGACTGACCGAACATGCACGATCGACAGCGGTGCGTGATGAGTTGGCCTACTGGTGCGAAATCAGCGGCGACCCGCTGGCGCGACTGCCACTGGACCACGCAAATGGAACGAATTCGGTGGCCTCCGCGCGCACGATGTCAGTATCTCTAAACACTGAGGAGACGCGCGAGTTATTGCAGGCGCTACCCGTCGCCTACCGCACGCAAATCAACGAGGTGTTGTTGACCGCGCTGGTGCGCGCGCTGACGGCCTGGACGAGAGCTGACTCGCTGCTCATTGATCTCGAAGGACACGGGCGCGAAGACATCCTCGAAGGAGTGGATGTTTCGCGCACCGTTGGCTGGTTCACGACGATTTTCCCGGTTGTACTCGACTGCAAAGACTCCCAGGCTCCGGTTGAGACGCT